>PKCL01000361.1 GCA_002862165.1 Planctomycetaceae bacterium | reverse complement strand
GGCGGTTCATTGCAGAGAGAGCGAGATATTATTCTCGCGGCAGATAAAAACCCGGAGCAAGCGACTGTAATAGTTCGGGCAGATGGTCGCGCGAATGCTGGTGATGTCCAGCGTGTGATACAAATCTGCCAAGAGCTAGGATTTCAGCAATTTGCTCTTCGTGCCCTTTATAAGCCAGACTGAAAGATGCACCCTACCCTTCCTCGTCGACGACTTGAAAAAGTGGAGGTCAATATGACTCCCATGATAGACGTCGTTTTTCAGTTGATGATATTTTTTATGTTGACATTTAATATTATTGCGCCGGAGGGTGATTTTGATGTTCGTATGCCATTAGGAAAGTCATCTAGTGATCCACTTGATGATCTACAGTTGCCACCGATACAGGTTCGATTGGCTTCGGGTGATGACGGTTCACTCTCGGGGATTTCAATGAACGGAGAGGCTGTAACTGATTTCCGTGATTTGCGACAGAGGGTTGCTAGTTTTGTTGATGTAGCGATCGAGAGTGGAGCTTCGCGGGATGATGTAGAGCTTGAAATTGATTGTGATTACGAACTTGATTATATCAATATTATTGATGCAATTACCGCGGTGTCGGGAAGAATAGAGGGCGGACAACTCATTGAAATGATTAAGAAAATTAGTTTTGTGCCACTCAAACAAACACCGTAGTATTGTAAGTCACTGTTCGAAAGCTACGCTTGATTTATGAGACGAACAACCATGTTTTGAGAAACAGCAAAAGGCATTGGTGTTTGCTGTTTGGGATCAGCACGGAACCTGTTCGATGTGTTCCAGATGTTGCTTAGCTTCTTGGGTGGAATTGCTGATGAACATTTCTTAATCGTCCAGAGTCAACATGGGTGTAGCGCTGTGTTGTAGCGATACTAGCATGCCCGAGCATTTCTTGGACGTGTCTCAGGTCGACACCGCCGGCGACAAGATGAGTGGCAAAGCTATGCCGAAGGGTGTGTGGTGAGATGTCATTTGCGAGTCCTGCTGACGTGGCGTGCTCATGAACAATTTCCCATATCCGCATTCTTGAAAGTTTATTTCCTCTGCTTGAAACAATGAGGTGGTTTTGTTCGGTTGATTCTAATAGGAATTGAGGTCGGTAGTCTTCCATCCACTGGGTGATTGCAGAATGAGCCCGCTGGCCAAGAGGTACCACTCGTTCTTTATTGCCTTTTCCTCGGCATGTGCAGAACTGTTCTTCTAGACGAAGGTCTTTTAATTGCAGCGAAGAAACCTCCGAGGCGCGACATCCCGTGGCATAGAGTAGTTCTAGGAGAGCGCGGTCCCGTACGCCAGCGGCAGTGAAGCGTGATGGACTGTTGAGTAATTGATCAACCTGACGAGGCGAAAGTACTGCAGGGATTGTGTCGTCACGGCGAGCTAAGACAAGTTGTTCAGCTGGGTTATCAACCAAAACTCCCTCAAGTTGTAAGAAGGAGTAGAAGCAACGAAGCGTTGCTGCTTTTCTTGCAATCGTCGCGCGAGACTGACCCTTGTCAGAAAGTGTACCGAGGTAATCACCCAGATTTTGAATGGTTACAGTCAGTGGTGACCGCCCGGAAAGCCACGCACCATAAGTCTGGAGATCTCTTTGGTAGGCTGATTGGGTGTTCTCTGCGAGGCCTCGTTCGTGCCGTGTGAATTGGAGAAACCTCTCCGTGAGTTCTTCAATACAGATTGAGGAGATTGGCTTACGTTGGGAGCCCTCGAAAGCAATTTTTCGTATTCTTGATCTTGCTGCTGTATTTTTCTTCTGCTGCTGACTCGTTGCCGTGTGATTCTTTGCCATGAATTTTATATATCAAGGTCGCCAAGAAGCATGACGGTTGTACTTGAATCAAGGGTCGTATCCAAGGTTTGGGGCGAGCCAGCGTTCAACATCTGGCTCCGACATGCCTTTCCGAGCAGCATATGACTCCACTTGTTCACGTGTAATTCTGTCTACAGCAAAGTATCGGCTTTCTGGGTGGCCAAAGTAGAGTCCACAGACACTCGCTGCCGGAGTCATTGCGAAACTCTCAGTAAGATTCATGCCAGCAACATTTTTGGCATCGAGCAGCTGGAAAAGGCCGGGTTTTTCTGTGTGATCAGGACAGGCCGGATAACCGGGCGCTGGACGAATTCCACGATATTTTTCAGAAATAAGTTCATCAGTGTTGAGCTGTTCTTGTTTTCCAAATCCCCATTCCTGCCGAGCCTTTTGATGCAGCCATTCGGCAAATGCTTCAGCAAGCCGGTCAGCAAGGGCCTTCACCATAATGGAGTTGTAGTCATCATGGTCTTCATCGAACTTTGCCGCGAGTTCTTCACACCCATGCCCGGTTGTACATGCAAAGGCACCGATGTAGTCGTCTCGACCACTTGACATGGGAGCAATAAAGTCAGCTAACGCATAAAAAGTGTCTTGGCCACGACGTTCCCATTGCTGCCTAAGAGTACAAATTCGTCCAGCCTCATTTTTACGAGATTCATCATCAAAAAGA
>PKCL01000019.1 GCA_002862165.1 Planctomycetaceae bacterium | reverse complement strand
GAGAATCGGTAGATCTATTCATGCATTTCTATTCATGCGTCGAGTACAGTTGCCGAATCCAAAGTCACCTCAATTAAACGTTCTTTGCGTCAGGAACTTCAAACCCTTTGTTGTTAGGGTCCTTCAATAAGGCGTTAGCGGCGTCAGCTTGGTCACCAGTGAATCGTTCAGTTTGAGGGTCAAAGGTAAGCCAGGGACCAACCGTGTAGTTGGCCTTGTCCTCAGGTACACCAGCACCACCGGAGGTGACCTCATGCAGTTCGAGGAAGTGTTTTGAAGCATCCTTATTGTCACCGAACCTGCCAGCCTTTGCGTTGAAGGGCAACTGCGAGCCAAGGCGGTATGAGTTATTCATCAAGTGACCAACCACACAACCACGATGCGCTTCTAGCGCTGTTCCATTCGCCATGTTTGGATCGCCAGTACGAACGGCAGCAATAAACGCGCCCCAGTTTCCACCAGGCGTAACCTTGCCTTCATCTAACTTCAACTTTTCTGACGCCTTACCTGGGCGATGAATAGTGTACGGGCCTTCGCCAGTGATCTTGCTGCCGTCCTCCAGGTAATATTCGTTGTACACCTGACGTTTGTAACCCTTGTGGTTGACGTTACGGACATTGAACATCACCGACTGGCCATTCGGATATTCTGCCACCGCGAACATCGTGTTTGGCGTTTGGCCTTGGTCATCCCAATTAAATCGACCACCGATAGCCATCGCACGAGTAGGATGCACTTGGTCATCATCAATGGCCCAAGTGGCAACATCCAACTGGTGTGTTCCCTGATTGTTCAAGTCACCATTACCGCTTCCCCAGAACCAGTGCCAGTTATAATGGACCAAGTTGTCATGATATTGGTCGATCACGGCCGGGCCTTTCCAAAGATCCCAGTCAAGATTTGTTGGTGGATCACCGGGTGTCTTGAATCCGATACCGTCGCGCGGCTTGCAGCAGTAACCATACGCAATTTTGAGCCGTGGAAGCTTGCCACTTTTTAGGGCTTCATGGATCCCTGCGATTCCCGAGTCACTGCGACGCTGAGTGCCGTGCTGCACAACCACGCCATATTTCTTCTGAGCCTCAACAGCGACGCGACCTTCGGTGATATCGTGGCTCATTGGTTTTTCGACATACACATGCTTGCCGGCTTGAGCCCCCCAGATGGTCATCAACGAATGCCAGTGGTTAGGAGTAGCAATCGAGATGGCGTCAATGTTCTTATCTTCCAGAACCTTGCGAATGTCTTTGTGCCCTTGACAGTTTTTCCCATTTTCTTTGCTTTGCACTTTGCCTAAACATCGATTCAACACGTTTTCATCCGGGTCGACCACTGAGGCAATTTCAACATTTTTTAGCTTTCCAAACCCCGCTAGATGGGACTTACCCCGGCCGTTAAGGCCGATAACCGCAATACGGACGCGTCCATTGGCACCGATCACATCACCAGACGCTTTTGTCCCTCCGATATAAAATGCTCCGCTTACAAGTGCGCTTGTCTGGAAAAACCGTCGTCGTGTTGTTCGTGCCATGTCCGAAATACCCTGTGATGGAAAGGAACCGTACTTATTTCAATGTACTTTTATTGCGCATAGGCTTGCCACGCCTCAGCGATCTTTGCCGTCTTTTCGTCTCCCTCATGAAAGATGATTCGATGCCGAAGCGTGATTGACTGATCCTTGGCAAGATCCACGTCCCCAGAATCTTTCTCACCCGCGACTTCTTTCAATGCAAACGGGTTCGCTGTAAATAATCCGTAGCTTCGTACATGCCAAGGAGTTGGATAGCGGAAGCTATCGGGATGATTCAACATTGCCACACCCATTATTTCGCCTTCGACGGGGCCATTGAAATCGACCCAGGACACCCGCTTGCCCCAGGCATCTCCGTCAGCATCTCCATTGCTGTTGATAATACGACCACCTTTGCCCGCGTCGACACACATAGTATGAGCTACACGAACTGTAAGGCCAGAATCTTTCATATCATGAATCGTGATCTTGTCTTGCATGCCTTTCAGCGCAATCTCGATATCCATAACCCGCGACCCGTTATCAGCAACGTGAAAATCAATCGTGCGTGTCTGCCGCATATAGGCTTCACCTTTCGGTGCGACATTTTCACTCTCAACGACAAGCGTTGCCGAGTTTCCTGATGCCTCGGCTTTGCTGACCTTGGTGTGAACCTGTTGTCCTAAATTTGCTGCCTTGCGGGGGTCAACCTTTCCATTTTTGGTAAACGTTAAGGCTTCGTGCCACGAATTGAATCCACCGGCACTGTGAAGTCCGAAACAGACTGACCGATGATGCGGGTGATCTTGTTTCTCACCCTCGACGTCCTGCATAGGATAGGCACGTGTCATCTTGATGCCTCCCGGACCAATGATTGGCCAGAAGTAACACTTATTGGAAACCTTGTCTGACGTGACGTACCGAGTGAACAGTTGGTCATCGATGTAAATGGCAATATCGCCAGCCGGCTCTTGCTTGATTGAAAACTCAGCTGCCA
>PKCL01000087.1 GCA_002862165.1 Planctomycetaceae bacterium | reverse complement strand
TGTTTGTACCGCGCCATTGCTCAAAGATCTTTTCAATTCGCGGATCACTTGTAACAAGATGCTTTGCATACATATTCGCATAGAGTCGATAAAAGAGAGCATCAACACTTTCATCGCTTCGTTCCATTAAATAAGGCAGGGCCATGACGGCATACCATGCTGGGTTTGACACAGCCTGAATAGCAAGCGACTCATTCTGAATTGCAGACGAACCCTGTTGCTTACTCTCTAACAGTTTTTCTAAAACAACCGTACGTTGCTCACCACCACGCACCGTAACTGGAATCGTCTCAGTGACGAGCACTTTTCGAGGGAGCACGGGTAGTGTTGCTTCCTCTCCATCCGAAAGACGACGAGCTGATCCAGTCGTTGTTCCTGTCGCACGATACCGAAGAACATCTGTCCCATCGGCAATAGACACCGTAAAAAAGACTGCCTCGGATGCCCCCGCTAGCAAATCAAAAGACTGTTCCTTCTTATCTTTTATTAATGCATCGCGGTTGTCATTCGTGCGTGCATCAAACAAAGCGAATCGCACTGTTCCCGAGAGACGCCCACTCGATGTATTACTCACTTTGACAGGAATCTGAACACGATCACCTTCGCGCAAAAACCGAGGCGTCATTGGCTCCACCATCAAGTCCTTTGAGGTCACACACGTGTCAAAGAGTGTTCCACTTCGAATCTGTTTGTCATGTGCAAAGGCTTTGAATTGCCAGGTTGTCAGCGTGTCGGGCAAAACAAACTCAAGCGTGACACTTCCGGCCTCATTCGAAGTACGTGTCGGCATAAAAAAAGCAGTTTCCGCCATGTTGGTGCGCGGTGGGGGTGAAACTGCACCATTCCCTCCCTGAGAATTCTCATCTGTGCTTTCTTTATTTCCCTGGCCAGCAGAATTGAGCCCGACGGTGTCTGCACTGGCATCGTTCATCATCATTTCATCCGCGTCCTGGAACGTAGCCGTCGCCCCTTTGGCCATAGCCCCTTCAGGTACCGCCATTGCTTGCATCGGCATGGATCGGCTCATTCTCACCATACCTCCACCACCGAGCATGCCTCCAAAGCCACCATTGACTGGTGATCCAAAGGGGCGACGAAATCGATGATACGAGATGCGGACACTCTGATGATCTCGTGCCCATGATCCATAAATCTGCCGCATAGCACTCGCAGAATTTGTAAACCTCAGCTGCCAACGACTCGAATCGCGTGCGAAGAGAGCAAGGGTTGGCCATTGATGTGATGCGAGTGCATCAAGTGATTGGTCGTAAAGCGTTGCGGTCATCTCTGCAAGGGCCGCTCGTGCTGGTCCAGACAGCGGATCAGCCTCTGTCCGAATAGTTGCCTGCCAGACTTGCTCCGTTGCAGGTTCCAGTCGTCTCGTGAACTGTTCCCATTCAATAGATAACTTTTTATTGGTCCATGGTACGTCTATCCTCTGTGATTCATTGTAAAGGCGACCCTCACGAACCATCCAAGTTCGAAGCGTGACACCACCCCGATGAACATCTTGTATTTTGAATGAAATTGGCGTCTGTGTTTGTTCATCCTTTGTCCAATACCGCTTCAGCACACGGCCTGATTGAACGATCTCGATCAAACAGCGGCCCTGCTCATATCCGGTTCCCACAATCGCACGCAACTCACCTGCAACGTCAACTGTCGACTTTTCAACTCGTAATACTAATGGCTTCTTAATTTCATACTTTTTGGCCTTAGGGTTTATCACTTCGACAAGTCGTGTTGCGGTAACTTCGAGACGACCTCTAGTTGCTGGGATCGTAAATGTCGCTCGATAGATACCAGGCTGGAGCAGCACTGTAGCTTTGCCTTTACCACTGGAGACATCCGTCACAATTTCATTGGTTATCACCTGCTTCCCTTCCGCCCATGTATTTGGATCATCATCCTTTGGCTCTGGAAGAAGGGACGACTCTCTATTTTTTTGCTTTCGCAACACGTCATATGGAATTGAACGAGCTGTGAGATCAGGCCTGGCAACACGCTTCGGTTGCAGTAATTGATTGATTCGCAGCGTTCCAGATACCCCTCGGGGTGCGGCATCAAGCGATAGGGTGGAGACATGAATTGTGACTGAAGCAACATTCTCATTATTAGTGACCTGCCAGTCATCAACATCCAGAGTTGCTTCCATATCGACATATCCAGCCGAAACTCGTGTATCGGCAGAACGGGTTTCGCCACCTGTATCAGTCACATCCGCAGTAATATGATACGTAAATGTCGGAAGCGACTCTGGTGGTGACACTCGATCAGGTACAGCTGGAAATGTAATGCTGAACGTTCCATCGGCATCTGTTATTGAATGCCCACGGGCTATTCGTCTCGCTCCACTATCAAAGGGTAGCCACGGGAAACACCACCGACACCATATTGGAAAACGAACCTCTCGCTTCACGTTCCAGTTAACTTTTGCTCCTGCGACTGATAACCCCGTGTAGGTTGAAGCTGTTCCAGAGAGCTCGACATCCTTCATCAGCTGAACTGACT
>PKCL01000080.1 GCA_002862165.1 Planctomycetaceae bacterium | reverse complement strand
TCATCGCCTGCAATGTCCCGACTAATTCGCCGGTAGCAGTATCATTCGCTGGCAATCCATTGCCGCCCCTGACTAAACGCGAGACACCAAAGTCAATAACCTTCACGGCACCCGTGTCACCTACAATAATATTTTTGGGCTTCAAATCACGATGAAGCACACCGTTTCGATGGGCGTAGGCAAGGCCCGCACAAGCTGCGAGAAAAAGATTGACGCGTTCCCCAATAGTAAGGCTGTGAACGCGGGCATATGAGGTCATGGAGAGGCTATCCGGCACAAACTCCATTACAAGAAATGGGATTTCTTCCGATTTACGTTTTTCGATACCAGCTGAAAAAATTTGTGCAATTGACGGGTGCTGAAGTCGCCCAAGTACTTCCGCTTCGTAATTGAATCGGTGGATTGCAGCTTGCGTTAACCGATGGGGACGAATGAGTTTTACCGCGACAATACGGTTTGGTCTTCGCTGTCGGGCTTCATAGACCCGCCCCATACCACCCTCGGCAAGAAACCGAACGATCTGACAGTCACCCACCGAATCACCGGGTTGAAAATCGGCGGCGGCCTCATTGACATAACTTACTCCGAGAAGACGCTCAAGGTTACTGACACCACTTAGCTCCGCTGGTTCATTCCCGGCCGTCGAGATGGCTGCCTGATCAGAAACTGTATCGGGATCTAGCTTCTGAAAGGATTTTTCATATGGATGCTGCGGCATGTCATTGCGCCTGACCGAGTGCTTCACCTGAAAGCGTGTGCTCAGGCAGCGGGCCCTAATCCTTGAATGCCCTGCAAAAAAAGAACAAACTCGAAGAGGGAAGCTCCCCGAGAAGGAGTACTACCTATCCTTTATCATTGTTTTTGATGTGGTCGTGTTGGGTCAAGTGTGGTCATTTGTGGCCGCTAAACTCCTCAGAGTTGTTTACGCCTATCCCCAACCATGACATTCATGGCTTTTTTTTGTCGGGGAATTCTATGACGACGAGTTTGTGGCTCGTCGGATCGTAGGCATACTCTTGGTAGTACGGCAGCATCGGCAGTTGCAAACCATCGGGCTTGCCGGGGCTAATGATGTCGTCCATGAAGCGTTCATAGTTTTCCGGTAGTTGGCCAAATTGAGCCCGATGCATCTGCATCTTTTGCTCAACAGCCAGTACGGCTATCGTGCCAACGCTGGTACGGTAGGCGTCAGCAGTGACACCAATACCCGAGCTGGTGATAGCCATCGAGGCGGGGACGCCCCCTGCCTGACGGGCTGCTTTCAGTTCCAATACGTTTTGAGTTGTTTTGCCAATTGTCTTGCGGGTCTGAACCGTCGGCTTAGTTGTTCCGGAAGAATCGGTTAGCTCGAGACATCCGACTGAGGTGATCATCAAGGTAAGCCCCAGACTGCCCCAACAGTTGCTTTTAAAAAAGTTCATAAACAACCTCTCGAAATTCTATGAAAGTAATCGTATGCCCGGGCTCAGTTTTGAGGCCAGAACTCTGAGCCTAAATCCTCGTATGACCGTGAAACAAATTACAAACGAGAAGAGGGAAGCTCCCCGAGTAGGAGTCTCACCTTTCTTTTGTCATTATTTTTGGTGAGGTTGCCTTTGGTCAAGTGTGGTCGTTTGTGGTCGTGCGTGGGTGTCGAGGCCTGGATTTAATTTTCTCCGACACGTTTACGACCATCCCCAATGAAAGATGCAGGTCAGATTCAAGGCCAGCATGGAGCCTTTGGTAAGACGGTGGGCTTTTTTCATTTTGAGATGCCTGCTTTTCTGCTTCTCGCTCTTTAGATGATCTCTCTGCCACATCCATTTTCCAGCATGAAACGTTGCCAGTATGCGTTGCGTGTTTTGGCTATCCGCTGAGGTACGTGAACTGCTGTAGATGCTCACCGTCTTAACAGCATTGAAGCTCAAAATTATTAGGAAGGGTTATTAGTCATGTGGTACGCACCGGTTTTACTACTCGTACGGGCTATCCTTATCCTTAAAAACACGGCTCATGAGTCGCTTGTCAAAACGGGCGATGCTTGCGGAAGTACCATTGGCCGGTAATCTTAAACGCATCACGAAGGCTCGGGTGCATCCGTAATCAAAGAACTTTTAAGTCCAATGGGAAGCCGAATGAAATATGAAAATGAAGGGAAGGAAGACGATTCCTATGCTTTTACAGGTGAAATTCTGGATGTCCACATTCAGGCGGCCAAGCGTTATGGCGTAGAGCCAGTAATTCACTCGAAGGACTTCATGTACTGGGCCACTGTTCCTGGTCTGCCCCCTGCGGAAGCACACCCACGTTCAGCTATGAACTACTTCGAGGGCGGTTCGGCGTGCGCCCATCGGATCGCCAGCATTATTGGGGCACCTGCCTTTCGGACTCGGAAGACCCGATTGCTCGAATTCGCCTCGGGCTACGGACGAGTTTCACGCCACCTAAACAAATATCCTCACATCGAATTGGTTTGCTCGGATGTTCATGAGAATGCTACTGATTTTCTTAACAAGTCTCTAGGGTTGAAGGCATTTA
>PKCL01000025.1 GCA_002862165.1 Planctomycetaceae bacterium | reverse complement strand
ATGGCGGTGGCCACCTCACCAACGGGACGGACCATGGCTCGCAATGCTTTGCGAACACCAACCCCGTCAACTTCACAGAACAGCTCAAAAAATTCTCGCTCTACCTCTGAAAGAAACCCCACTATACGAGGCACGAGATTACCCCGTGTCGGATTACCCTCGAGGTACTCAAGCGTATACAACGAAATATCTTTACCCAGCTTGGGCTGAAGCTGCCTTCTCACCATTTCTGGAACGAGCACTTCGTGCACAATATTACCTACCGCCAATTCAATGGCTGTTGGCTCTACGCGATCAAGACTGCCTGTAATTTTACGAATCATTCTTTCATTCCCTAAGCAACAACGAGGCATTCTACGAACATCATACGATCTCGGCTTTTCTGAGTATTAACCAATGCTTATGTATTGTCTCGAAACTGAGCCTGCGTTCCTGGTAACGCCCGAAGCCTCAGGTAAAAGTCTGCAAGTGCTATAGCGAGTGCATCAGCAGCATCGGCTGGTTCAGGACGAGTCTTTAATCGCAACTCTCGCTGCACAGCCAATTGCATCTGTTCCTTTCCCGCATGACCACTTCCTGTCAGCATGCTTTTTACTCGATTCGGCAAATAATGGTGGAGTTCAATTCCCGCTTGTGCAGCAGCAAGACAGATTACACCCCGAGCATGCCCCATAAGAATCGCGGTTTTGGGAAAACGCACGTGCACAAAAAGCTGCTCAATTGCCATTGATTGCGGAGCGAATGTCTCAAGAATTTCCCGAACACCCGAGTGAATGATGTGGAGGCGATCTTGAATATCATCTTTACTTTTCGGCCGGATCGTACCGGCTTCAACGAGCTGAACCTGCTGATTCGGGAGCACCTCAATCACACCATAGCCAGTAATATTGAGTCCTGGGTCAAACCCAACGATTCGAGTCGGCTGACCATCCTTCACCGAACGCGTGTGCAACTGACTCTCGTCAGGAGGACTTGGTTTCCCTTGCTGGCTCTTCTTCATCCCAGAAGACTAGCAGACCACTCAAACGTAACACCAGCCTCATCAGCACAGAGATTATCATCCAGTGTGATCTGTCGTAAATATTTCCTTGCCGCCGCAGAACAAAATGCACGAAAACCTGCAACTGTAGAACCAGAGTCCCTCTTGTTTTTCAAAAAACTCTTTCGGTCTTATCTGCCTGAATTCGGTAGACTGAAATAACTTAGTCGAGCTTTCTTTACTGCCGAGAGAACCGGGCTGACAACTAGAACGCACCAGGAGCCATAAAAATGAGTGACGCCTCAGTCATAGGAACTATTCACCTTATTGAAGAAACGAAGACTTACGGACAAAAAGGATTCCGAAAGCGACTTGTTGTTCTTGAACAGAACAAAGGCAGTGGATTCACAAATTACATACCAGTTGAATTTTTAAAAGATGCATGTGATTCAGTTGATGACTTACACCTTGGTGATGAAATTGAGGTATCGTACCGCCTGAGTGGAAGACGCTGGCAGCGCGATGAATCAAGCGATCCCAAATATTTCCTTTCCGCCGAAGCGATGTCATTCAAGGTCATTACAGGCAACTCGTCCGACTCGTCCGGGGCAGCGCCTGACATCGATAATGTACTCGCAGAAGCCGCCGACGACGACGTACCATTTTAGGTCTAAGCCTGTTTAGGTCTAAGCCTGTTCAGGTTTAAACATGTTCATTCTTAACCTGCTCGTCTACTTCTTCTAAGACTGTTATTCTAGGACCAGCACCTCAGTTCTGCTGACGCATCGTCTCAGCACGATGCACAACATAGCCTGACCCTGGCAATCCAGCACTATGCTAGGTACCGGTGAGCACTCGTTCTGCTGGCTGAGGGCATCCTCGGATGCATTAGTCGTCGCCACAGAGGCGGTATCAATGCAACCCAAAAGCAGCCGTAGTACCCAGACGGCAACTCTCTCGCGTTTTCATAAGGCTGGAGTTTCCAGAAAGGTTTTCCAGCCTCAAGGTGATGAACTGGGTGACGAGTCAACTCCAGCAGGGTCCATCGAGACCAACGTTTTTCAGATTGCCATGAATGCGCAGCAGTCTGACGGCTACCGACTTCTCTTTGCAGACCGTAGTGCCGCAGGTAGTGAATATATTCAAGCAGGAAAACGGCGGACGCCGCCTGAATCAGAAACGCGAGAGCTGGTATCGTGCCAAGGAACACGGCAATGCTGACCATAAGCAGCACCTCAAATGCAGCGCCGCGGGCAACTGGGTTGGTGATTGGGGAGTGACCACGCATAGCATGAAGTCGCCAGACGTCAAGAAACTGCCCCGGTACCGTCCGCGCAACAAACCACCAGACTGACTCTCCGTAACGAGCTGTCGCTGGATCAGCCGTGGTAGCCACATGCTTATGGTGCGTTCGATTGTGTTCAGTTGTGAAGTGAAGATAGAGCACTGAAACAAGATTCAGTTGCGCAATCCACCACGGGAATGTTTTTTTTCGTCGGTGTCCTAGTTTGTGAGCAACGATCAGCCCAGACGCTCCTGA
>PKCL01000230.1 GCA_002862165.1 Planctomycetaceae bacterium | reverse complement strand
AAGCGCATTCTCAACACTTTCAGAGTTCGTGACGTGTATAACCGTGAAGATCAGTGCTGCTGGCAGAATGCCGAGCAGGAGCATGCGATTCCGAATGCCAAGATTTGGTAGTTTCATGGGAAGAATTGAAAGGCTTGCAAGCAGCAGGATAACGGCCAAAGTTTCGGAGGAGATTCCTCTATAGAATAGGCTACCTTGTAAAACTGTGCTGGTCAGGAAGAAAATTCGGGCATGGTGTGAGATTATCAGTCCCTACAATCGATACACAGAGAATGCACGGCTTCGTGACGTGCATGCGGTTGACATCCTGTGGTGGAAATCGTGCAGTGGAAATCGTGTCGATAAAGTATGAAACAACCTTTTGAGGAGCAGATGGCCTCGAAGCCGAAATGAATTTCATGAATAACTCACAGAACCCAACGGCTGATTGGCGGCTTCAAGACTACACGGCCATTCTTTTTGATTGTGATGGCACGCTTGCTGACACGATGCCTGCTCATTATCGAGCATGGCTTCATGTGACAAAACATCATGGCATTGTTTTCGATGAAGACCGTTTCTATGCACTCGGTGGTCGGCCGACGCGAGACATTCTTGCAACACTTGCGGGTGAGGCGTCGATTGAGATCGATCTGGACCAGGCATCCGAAATGAAGGAGCAGGCGTTTCTGGAACAGGTAGCCCATGTGAAGGCAATTGACCCTGTGATTGCTGCACTTCGTCGCGCCCATGGTCACGTGCCAGTGGCAGTCGTTACGGGTGGATACCATGATGTCTGCGAGAAGATTCTTCTCCAGATCGGTATCCGTGAGTTTTTTGATGTCATTGTTGCCAGTGAAGACACAAGTCGACATAAGCCGGATCCAGACCCGTTTCTTGAAGCAGCACGGCGTCTTGGCGTAAAGCCCGAGGGTTGTCTTGTGTGGGAGGACAGTGATCTTGGTGTAGAAGCTGCTCGTCGGGCAGGAATGAGTTGGATCGACGTGCGATCTTTTCATCAACCAGAACGGCTGACTGAGCCGGCTTCTGAAACAAATTCTGGAGGTGGCTCGTGACAGCCAATCAAGACCATGAGCTTTCTGTGCCACTGGCTGAGTCCGTGACAGTCAAGGATATCGATGCTGCAGCTGAGCGAATTGCCAGCGGCATTTATCGCAGCCCTTGTCCACCGAGTGTCCCGCTTTCGGAACTCACAGGCTGCGATGTATTCTGCAAGCTAGATCTTTTGCAGCGAACAGGGTCGTTCAAGGAGCGTGGTGCACGTAATGCACTTCTGCTTCTTAATGTATCGCAGAAAAAGTCAGGTGTCATCGCAGCTTCAGCGGGAAATCATGCACTCGGACTTGCCTATCATGGGAAGCTCCTGAAGGTTCCGGTCACTGTCGTGATGCCGCGATTTGCACCTCTCGTAAAGGTGGCAACATGTCGACGGCTCGGTGCGACAGTGCTGCTTCATGGCGAAACGTTTGAGGAGGCAAGACAGCGTGCTGTAGATTTGGCGTCTGAGAATGGCCTTCGATTAATTCATGGTTTCGATGACGTGGAGATCATTGCAGGTCAGGGGACGACGGCAGTTGAAATTCTTGAAGACGTACCAGATGCAGATGCAATTGTGGTACCGACAGGAGGAGCAGGCCTCTTGGCTGGCGTCGCCATTGCTGCAAAGGCGAGGCGTCCGGATATCAAGATTATTGCCGTTGAGGCGGCGGCAGCGGCAAGTTTTACGGCATCGCTGACAGCAGGAAAACCGGTGGATGCTCCCGTTCGACCAACCCTTGCTGATGGCCTCGCGGTTGGCAGAGTGGGTGAACGAGCATTTGCGCTGGCGGCTCCACGCGTTGATCGTGTGCTCACAGTCGACGAGCAGTCACTGTCGTTAGCTCTCTTGCGATTGCTCGAGCTTGAAAAAACATCATGTGAAGGAGCGGGTGCTGCGGCATTAGCTGCGATCATGGGTGCAGCAGGACAGGAGTTGAGAGGTCAGAAAGTGGTCCTGCTGCTTTGTGGTGGGAATATTGACCCAACGGTGCTCCATCGAGTGATTGATCATGGCCTTGCTGTCGATGGCAGACTGTGGCGTTTTACGGCGACTGTCAGTGATCGTCCCGGAGGTATGGCACGACTGACTCAGGTCATTGCGAATGCTGGAGCCAGTGTGCTTGAAATCAATCATGATCGGGCTTTTTCTGGGCCAGAGGTCTTCACAACAACGGTTGAAGTCACTGTCGAAACAGCAGATCAAGAGCATATCAACGCCTTGGGGAAGCAGCTTCATGAGGCAGGCTTTGGCGTTGTCCCCACCACAGGCGGTTATTAACCAGGCTGTTATGAACCGGTGGCTTTAGCGGTCGTGCTGGTTGTAACGCCATGGTATTTCCAGCTTATCTATCGTTCTCTCACGAACCGATTTCATATGATTGACGTGGTGGGGCCGGGCGTCACTATGCTTTATGGAGGCGGGTATGAGCCATGCAACAAGCTTGGTGAAAAGTGGCAGAGTCAATCATGCCAAACAGAGTC
>PKCL01000191.1 GCA_002862165.1 Planctomycetaceae bacterium | reverse complement strand
AAAATTTCTGACACCCCGGCTGATTGACCTGTTTTCACCCTTGTTGGTTGGCCTATTTAGCTAGTTTTTTGCGGCTCAAAGCCTGCTTTGGGAGATTGAGACCGACGTTGTCAGACCAGGCACCAAGGAGCTTACGAAAGGCAGGGCCGGGAGACTTCTGCCCGATGATCTCTCCGTCAATTCGGGTAGCAGCAAGGAGGCACCAGGGCGTACTGGTCAAGAAAACCTCGTCGGCTGATAGTAAATTTTCTCGAGTCAAGGAATTCGTTTCCCATTGAAATCCAGCATCTTCGGAAATGTTTTTTAAGTACCCCATGCTAATGCCAGGTAGAGCGTCCTCTTTTGGAGGAGTGACAATAGTCCGTCCGTGCAAAGCCGCGATATTAGCAGTAGATGTTTCACTAATGCGTCCATCTGCATGAGCCAAAACGGGGCGTGATCCTTTTTCATAAGCAGACGCTTCTTGCTCGGCAAGAAAGTAGTGTAATCGACTGCGTACCTTGGCAGTAATTGACCAGCAGTCTTTTGGAACTTGGCGAACGGTAACACAACGAAGACTTGTGCCAAATTCGTAAGCATCTGCCCATAAGTTGAAAGCGAGCGGAAATGTGTGGATAGTTGTCGATGGCTTTCCGGGCAGACCACTATTCTGAGACGCCATGAGGCCAGGTGTTATGAAGATAACAACACCAAGGTCATTGTCAGATGCTTTTCCACCCTTGGTAAGTACCTCGTGATTATGTGTAGCAACATGATCGGCTGCTGAAAATATCGCCTCTATTGTTTCGTATGGGGCTATACCTACGTCACGAAGTGAGTTTGACAATCTGTCAGCGTGGGCATCGGCACCGAAAATTTTGCCTTGAATTGTTCGTAGCTGTTCAGTGACTGTAGCACCGAGTACAAAGCCGGCATCGCTTGGTGAAATAGACAGTTGATGCCGAGGTAGAAAATTGCCGTCCTGCCATGCAATGTCTGAAGAGCTTACCTGCCGATTCATGAGTTACTCAACAGCCAGCAATGTATTTGATGTGTGAAGGTTTCAGTGCCGAACAGAAATCTTCGTTCGTGAGCAAGTTGAAGTGGAGGATAGGGGACTCGAACCCCTGACCTTCTGGCTGCCAGCCAGACGCTCTCCCAACTGAGCTAATCCCCCTCGCAAGGTGTTCGCTCACAAAATGTTGCTCAAAAACGAGCAGGTTCAGACTTCTGAACGATTCAAACTTATCTCCCATGACTATCAGTGTCAACGTTATATCGAGAGTCCGGGGTGAAAGTATTCCATGAAAAATGTGTCCTGCTCTGGTGTGAAGGGAGTCAGTGAATCAGACTAAATACGTCGATCCTTTACCCTATCGCTTTAAAGCCGGACGTACCTCATGTTTTCAGGGCAAGCCAAACCTTCTGGAAGTAATTGTTGGGGAGAAGTATCGCGATCTTTAGCCACTCTTGTTTTAGTTGTCTATTTAACGGGTCTTGGTCTTTCTGTTGCGTGCAACAGCGGAAGCGGTTCCTCTTTACTACTTAGTGTAGTGAAGGAAAGACTGTTTTCATTTTGGAATATTCCGCCATGGCTTGATCTTGGGTTTGATTATTTTTTTACGTATGGACAGCAAGCGGATGCGGCACACCGTCTTGAATTACGTACCTATGGTGACACTGAATGGATTACAGTGTCTCGACCAAGTATTCGCGGTGGTGAATCAACTCGTTGGCAGCGATTGCTTCGTTCAGTGATTGCTAGCGAAGAAGATCTCACGAGAGGGGGGCTTCTGCCGGCAGGGTTTTCAGAGGCAGCTTTTGCAGTTTGTGAAAGTAATGATATCGATCTGCGAATTCTTGTTCTGCCCCGTCCCGAAAGACAGTCTCCGATAAATGACCCAGCACCCATCGTGCTCTATCAGGCTCGAATTCGTAAAGTCGCTGGCGACAGTATTCAACTTATAAAAAGTGAATCGCGTCAAGAAATGGCCCCAGTTGTGCAGCAAGAAGGTGGGGCATGAAAAACGAATCAGACACTACATCGGTTGATCAGAGTTTAGGTGTTGCGATAGGCCAAACCTGGGAGGGTTATTGGTTTTTACCCTCGGGTAGTCAATCACTTGCGGTCGTACGGATTATGACAGGCATGCTCGGGTTGCTATTGTGCATGAGCTACTGGAATGATCTTTCTGGCTGGTTTGGTCCTTCTGGGTGGTTGCCTGTTGATTCCGTAACTGCCTGGCGATCACCTTTTGCTTTTTCAATATTTGATGCGAGTGGGACGAACGCCGGTTTAACAAGCACCTTTTTTGTTCTTGTCTTTCTGTTTATTCTGCTCACTATTGGCTTTGTAACCCCTATTACATCGCTTCTTACTGCTCTTGGTTGGGCGTCACTTCTTCATCGAGGTCCAATGTTAGCGGGGCCTGCTGATGATTGCCTGGCTGTGCTTCTCTGGTGTCTGGTCGTTGGCACTTCGGGAGAACACCTTTCTGTTGATGCTATGCTGCACAGGAAACTTGGTTGGCAGCCACCTCGA
>PKCL01000190.1 GCA_002862165.1 Planctomycetaceae bacterium | reverse complement strand
ACACCTTCTGGTATTGAATACAATGGGAACTCGTATCACGCGTTTTTATGATAGTACGACCATTACTAGTCTTATAGCGGTGAAGTGATTTGCTAGCGGATCATCGAGAGACAGTTTTATAGATGTCAAAAATACAAATATTTTTCATCGGATCTCTCTTGAGTCTCATACAGTTCTCTATGGCTATAGTTATAGAAGAAAGCCTTTTTGAGCTTTCAGAAAATAAAACTGGTGGTGTTACACAAAGGTCACCGAATTAAACTCCGGTATCGATTACTTTTTTGTGAAAGTGATGCAACACATACTTCAATCGAAGATCGTCACAGTATGCTTTCTCATGCAAAATCGCGAAGCTCAAGCGACTGAGTGCAGATGAAAAATTACACGAGAATGTCGTTCACAACATGCCCATGTACATCGGTAAGACGATATCGACGACCTTGGAATTTATAGGTCAGTCGTTCATGGTCGATTCCGAGTAAGTGAAGAAGTGTTGCATGGAAGTCATGTACGTGTACAGCTTCTGATTGAATATTGTATCCATACTCATCGGTTTTCCCCCAACTGATACCAGGTCGAATACCGCCACCCGCCATCCATGACGTAAAGCAGCGAGGATGATGGTCACGTCCAAAATCAGCACCAGGTTTGTAAAGTCCTTGGCAATAGTTTGTACGACCGAATTCACCACCCCAGATCACAAGGGTGTCATCAAGCATTCCATGATCAGCTAGGTCTTCGACAAGTGCTGCAGTTGGTTGATCAGTTTCTTGACATTGCTTTTGCAACCCACTTTGTAGTCCGCCGTGGTGATCCCATCCTTGATGATACAGTTGAATGAAACGGACCCCTCGTTCTGCGAGTCGCCGTGCAAGAAGACAATTGGCCGAGAAGCTTCCTGGGTTTGTGACATCCGGTCCGTACCGGTTAAGTACATGCTGAGGCTCGTCGCTTACATCCGTGACATCCGGTATGCTGGCCTGCATCCGATAAGCCATTTCATAGTGAGCTATTCGTTCTGTAATGTCGTTATCAGATGTTTCATGAAATTGGTGTTCATGCAATCGTCGCAAGCCATCGAGCATAAGCCGGCGACTCTCTGGAGATACCCCTGGTGGGTTGTTGATATAGAGTACGGGTTCAGGTCCAGAACGAAAGCGTATCGCTTGATGTCTTGACGGCAGAAAGCCTGATCCCCAGAGATGACTTTGTAACGGCTGTCCACCTTTGTTCTTTGTGAGTAGAACAACAAACGATGGTAGATCATCAGTGATGTTACCCAATCCGTAGTCTAGCCATGCCCCAATACTTGGACGACCAGGAATCTGTGATCCACTTTGCATGAAACAAACTCCTGGACCATGATTAATACTTTCCGTAAACATGGCTTTGATAAAACAGAGTCGATCAGCAATAGCCGCAGTGTGTGGTAGTAGTTCGCTCAGGGTGGCACCACTCATGCCGTGTTGTGAGAATTTGAAGGGCGATCCAACGAGTGGTATGGAACTTTGGTTTCCACTCATACCGGTTAGTCGTTGTCCGCGACGCACACTTTCAGGAAGTTGTTGACCGGTCTGTTGAACAAGAGTCGGTTTGTCATCAAATAAATCAAGTTGTGATGGTCCACCAGCCTGAAAGAGATAAATGACCCGTTTTGCTTTGGGAGCATGATGCAGGTGCTGAAGAACACCATTGCTATGAGTATCTTGTGCCTCCGCGGAGAGCATTTCATTGAGTGCAATGCCTCCAAGGCCCATGCCAAATGTGTTGAGCCATTGTCTTCGGTTTATGGAAGAGGCCGTTCCATGAGGTAAACCACTCATCGTTTCACCACACTTTCGTCATGCGCAAGCAAGCCAGATACGACTGTCGCAACAGCAGCTACATCAATAGGATCTAAAATTTTATTTCGTGCTTTCTGTCCAACAGCAAGAAGCTTCTTTGCATCTTCCGGATGAGACTCATACCAGTGTCGCTGGTTGTCTATCATTCTGTTCAATATTTCTTGTTCATTATCGTCAGGATGACGACTGGTCAGAAGATAAAAAGCTGCTTTGATTGCTGTTGATAAATTATTTGAATGTTCGAGGAGAACATTCTCCGCGAGCACACGAGACGCTTCCACGAACTGGGTGCCGTTAAGAAGAACAAGAGCGTGCAAGGGTGTGTTGGTTGTGTCACGTTTCGCAGTACAGACGACTCTATTGGGAAGATCAAAAGCCTCTAAGAGAGGAGCAGGGCCACTTCTGCGCCAGTATGTGTAAATACTCCGACGGTAGAGAGACGTCCCGGAGTCAATTTTTTCCGGCTTGAATGATTCTGCAATATCGTATGGCTTCACCGGTGGCCCACCAGATTTTTTATCAAGCAGCCCACTGGCTGCGAGTGCGGCATCACGAATCATCTCTGCAGGTAGTCGATGTCTGGGACCTCGTGCAAGCCACTCATTGGCTGGATCATTCACCATTGTTTCGTGCCGAGCCATGCTTTTTTGTTGATATACGTCTGAGGTCATGATGAA
>PKCL01000005.1 GCA_002862165.1 Planctomycetaceae bacterium | reverse complement strand
CCGATGCCCCAGATGGGATACTCTTTGCGACAACATTGATAAAACTTGCAACACACGCTCCGTAGTATGTGAATATTGTGAACACGAAGAGTTTTGCGATCCTGATTCGAATTAATTCATACGTATCCAAATCAGTCGCAGGAATGATCATTGGCTGCTCACGAAACTGCTGCAGCAATGCATCAACAGATGGAATGACAATGAGATAGCCAGAAAGGACTGCACCGATAAAGAGCCATGCAAGTGTCCGAAACGACCACCTTCTCTTCAATTCTTGATGGCTTTCGCTGTCCACCCCATACCTCCGGCACAAATCTTTAAGTAGGCCCAGACGGACTCTCTAACCCTATCTTCTTAAAGTTATACCACGAAAGGCACCCATTTGCGGACTGATTTCACTTCGACCTTACCTCTGTGTAGCACCATCACTTCGTTTTCGTTACCACACTTGATGGTTATTTATTTCAACTCGTTTCTGACAAGAATGTACTTCCTTGAGTTGGCTCTTCGTAGCATTCTATTCGTATGGTGATGGGATCACACATCGTTCATGAATGGCGCTTATCCCCATTCCAGATAAACTCGATTGCCGCATCAATTGAGGGATCCAAACTCTTGTGCACTGGGCAATGAAGAGCGGCTTCTTCGAGTATCTTTCGATCAGGATGATCAGGCGGAAGAGGAAGCGTAAGACGTGTTCGAAGAGCGATAATTCGGCGGGGTAATTCTTTTGACATTTCCTTTTCTGTTTCAGCCTTCGCACCGATCAAATCGATTCCTTTTTTATCAGCCACAATACCCATGATGGTCATCATGCAGGATCCCAAAGCAGATGCTACAAGATCGGTTGGAGAAAAGGACTCACCCTTTCCATGATTATCTTTCGGGGCATCAGTGATAAGTGTTGACTGAGAAGGACTATGAAGAGCCTTACAACGCAAGTCACCTTCGTACACGGTGTCAATTTTGACCATAGATAACTTTCGTAAAATGAAAAGATGACAAAAACGCCCAAGGTTTTTAATGAATCAGCACGTGTATCACAGGTCCATCGGTATTTCCTGCAAGATAAAAGATGAAGCCGCATGGGTCATGGCAGAGTAACTTCCCTCCGAGTCACCATCCTGCTGTATTTTTTCAGTTCTGCTCCATGAACCTCATGCACAGGTTTTCCTGTTTACGGGTAATCATTTTGTTTTTGGATTCAGAGGATGATCCAAAGGAAGCTTTTTCCAGCACAGCTCTACTTTTTTGACTTTATTCCAGCATCCTGGAGGAAAATACCATAAGTTCTCAGATTCTGCATTTTCTTCTGGACCTAGATTGGTAACCACAAATCCACCTTCAAGATCAGTCAACTCATTTTGGAATGGACAATGAGCCTTGAAATCCAAGATGCCAAACTTTTCCTTTGTTGAATTATTTATGATCTTGTAGTGAACATACACGCGAACAGATTTTGACGCGGTTGCCTTTGTTTTTATTCCGAGACATTTAACGGTGATATCGGAATCACCTGACCTTATCGTTACAGGCTTCGTGACGTTTGTCTCGTGCCCATAATGAATCGATGGCATAGTAAGAATGAATAGGCATCCAAAAAATACCGTTCGTAGTGTCATAAGCCATTGTTCTTTCTCGGTATGTCATTGATTCATTGAGCAATAACGTTGCTTGAAAGCACTCTTGCAGTCAACGACAGCATTCAAGATTCATAATGTACTTTCTGGGTAGGTCTTCCAAGAGATGTCATCGTCACCAGCTTTCATGCCGAAGCACAATAAAAACACGAGCAAAACGAAAACACACTGAATATAAAATCTACGTCATTCAGTTGACTCTCCACTCGATAAGTCGACGAGTGTCATCAAATGTCACGAGCTACAAGAGCCTATCATAAGGAGTGAATAAGCCAGAATCTTTTCGAGGAGTTCGGACTTTTCGTCTGCCGAGAAATTAGCCGGATTGAGTGCAAAAAAACCAGCACCAGTTCTTCTTGTGTGTAGGTCAATCAAATTGTCCAAAGACAACATTTCTTGCTTCTGCAATAGTCGATGTTTGTAGCCAGCCGTCAAGAGATAGGCCGTTATGGAGACCTTGATCTAAATACTGTTTAATTGCTGCAAGTGGATCATCACGATATGTGGGAATGAGTTCTTGGTTCGTTGCGAGATAAACGCAAGCAAGATCAACCGATCGATCATAATACGTAGATGCATCTGGAGAATGTGTTTTGGCCCATGCATGAATATTCGCAAGTGCGACAGGATTACTTATTATTACGGGATTGGTTTTCAGGTATGTCAGGGCATCAACGTTACCCCCTATATTTCCGACGGTAATGTTCTGGTGCAGAGATGAAGATATTTCTGAAAGCGTTGTGTTATGGCTTGCAATACTAGTAGGTGTCGCAGAGAGAACCATGATGCCAAGTTGTGAATCACCTCGAATGATATCGTGTTCGAAGGCAAATTGCTGACTTACGGGGAATGAGATATCAGCTGAGTAGTGCGTATTCATCGC
>PKCL01000015.1 GCA_002862165.1 Planctomycetaceae bacterium | reverse complement strand
CACACCTGTCTCGTGAAGTCATTGTTGACCTATCTCGTTATCAAGATTGGGAATCCTGTGACAACGTCACTGAGACTTGGAATACACTTGGTGCTGAGAACCCTTTTATTCGGCCGGCTATTATTGGATATCTCTTAGCCTGCCCGCTCGAAAAAAGTTCTGTACTGCTGACACACCTTCGAGATAAAAATATCAAAGTATTTGAGGAAGCTCAACAAGCTGCATTAATACCATTTCCAGCTGCAGCGCCCTGATTCATGAAATGGCTATGGAAAGATTCGATATTAATCTAAATAAAAATCGTAAATAACGACTCTTATCAACTATTGCAGTTGTGTTTCGGCAGCAGAATCTGGAGTCTCGAGAGTGACCGCTGCGGGCGTGACTGGCTCCTGCCAACCCATCGTAACGATATTCGCTGCCTGTTGTTGTAATTGGTTTGCATCTTCTACATGTGACACCGTATCAATCGCTGAATTTTTTGTCACCCGAAACGAATTCGATAGATTCATTTTTTCTCCTGGGAAGCCACTTGCCGGCGCTGGAAATAATGATGTGGCATTCGGTAAAGGAGTCGGAAGTTCTTCAGCATCGAAATCTGGCAAGGCTGCGGGCAATTCACGAGTCGCTGGATCCCGTGGAGGCATCTGCTGGGCATCGGCCGCGGCTCCAATAGCATCAAATCTCTGTGTTATAGGACCGCGGCTGAATACGCCTGGGCGTGAGTGACCGTAATCCAAGTAAAGACTCGCATCGCGCTGCCGTGCTCTTCTATGGGCGTCAAAGTATGCTTTTCCTGGCCATGGTCCTTCCGAGAGAAAGACACCATTATATTCAAGTAGTGATCCCTTCCGGAAATGGAACTGTGCGATCGATCGATTGTAATCAACGAGTGATCGGAAATAGGCACTTTCTGCCTGAGCTCTTCTTCGTTGGGCATCAAGTAATTGATCAAAGGTAGTTGTGCCAGCATCATACGCAGCCTGTACTGCTTCAACCTGTCGCTCTGCGGCTACTCGCCGGTTAAAATTTGTCTGAGCAAGGGCAAAGTTTGTATCTATGTTTCGTATTGCTTCGACCAGTGCATGTGACACTTCAAGCTCTTCATCCTGAAGTTGAGCACGGGTCTTGGCCAACTGAAGCTGATGATGCCGTACCGTTGCCAGCTCTCTACGGAAACCAAGTGGCATTAAAAACTGTGCACCAGCCTGCCATTCTTGAAACTCTCCATGAAGAAGTGTGGCGTATGCATTTGTTCCTTCAAGAGGATCAGCACCATTCGCCCCATATGCATTGTTACCACCAAGGAGATCATTACCCATGCCCAAGAATCGCCATCTCCCAACGAGGTCCAGTCGAGGCAAAATAAGATTTTTTGCTGCAGTAAGTTCGAGTTCTCTTTGTTTAATCCGCCATTTCTGTCGACGAAGTTCGGCTGATCTCGAAAGTGCTTCTACCAGTGATTGCTGCCAATCAAATGTCACACGAGCCGTTGTTGGCTCATCAGCGGGACGTATCAGTCGACCATCTGAAGACGATATTCCCATCATATAGCGTAGTCTGTTTTCAGCACTAAATACCGAATTGAGTGATTGTTCAACTTCACTGCGAAAGAAAAAGTATTGCTCTCGCGCCTGAGCTTCTTTGTCTGCTTCACCACCTCGTGACTGCTCGACATAGAGGGCGTGAACTCGTCGCCACGCCTCAAGAGCACTGTCACGCCCAATTTTACGAGCCTCCAAATCCCGGAATGCGAAGTACAGTTCCCAGTACGCCTGTTCCGTATCACTGATGAGATTCCGAACACCAATTTCAAAGTCAGCCAGTGAAATATCTGCGTTCACGCGGGCGAGCAAGACACCGCGAAAGTTGGGGCGACCATAAAGATTCTCAAACGCATCTGGGCCAGCAATTCGGTTGTATGTGAGGCCTGCACCTTGAAGGAGTGGCTGCTGAAATGAAAAGTCATAATTGGTTGTCCATGTCGATGGGACGCCCACCTGCCGAATCGGTGAATTATTATTGTCGTATAACGTTTCATTCGCGAGTCCAAACGTCGCACCAGTTGCTGTCCGCTTTTGTAAACCAGTAGTCCAGTTTCCTGTGTCACCTTCCAAATTCTGTTGGAAAATTATATTTCCTACCCCACCGACATTCTGTGGCCTATGCTGTCGTTCCCAAGTCAGTGAACTTGACAATTGCACATCAAATTGTGCGAGTGCACTTTCGACGCCACGGAATGGATCGGTTTCAATAAGAGCTGGATCATAGACTGTCGGAGTGAGGTCTGGATTTGTCAAAAGTGAGACTGGTGGTTCTCCAGTCTGGGGCCGTGGACCTCCAAAGCTACTAAATCTGCCACCAAGATTTCGAAGTACTTTGCCATTTTCGAGTGCAGTACGAATTGCATCTTCAAGCGGTAGTTCCCAGATTTCATCAAAATTTGCATTTGAAAGCGTCAGGGGTTCAATCGACCCAGCAGCTTCGTCAAGAGGATCTTGGCATGTATCTGGATATTCTATTTT
>PKCL01000420.1 GCA_002862165.1 Planctomycetaceae bacterium | reverse complement strand
TGGTGTTGGTTTTGGTGTGGGTGCCTGCATAAGATTCATCACAGGAGGATGAGTCCATGGATTTAAATTTTGCTTTGGCTTGGATAGTGGTGATGTCATGGTTAACAATTGGTGCGTACTATTTCGCTTCACGACTTTACGACGGCTAAAGTTCTGTCTGTTCCTGATTCGTTGAGCCTTAGTGGCGAGCACAGGACTCCACGTGGTTTCTTACTTGTTGGTGGGGGGAAGTAGTCGACAAGTAAGAAGTAAGGGGTTAGTTGTTGACTATCTGAGAAGTAGTCGACAAGTAAGAATGGGACTATTAAAGAAGGGGTATTAACTCTCTTTCTGTCTTACTTGTCGACGATCTCACCCACCCTGCAAGTAAGGCAAATAGCGACCACGAAAAACTTACTTGTCGATTATCTAAAAGTAGTCGACAAGTAAGAATTACCCCTGCCATTCGTCGACTGAGAATGTGCCTGTATGACCCGCCGGCAGTTCATACTTCCACGGGTCCGTATTGCGTTCACGAGCCACCTTGACCAAACCGAGTTCCGATCGTGCCTGTCGTATTTGGTAGCCACTGTGACCAGCCTCACGCATTCTGTGGTCTATCTCTTTTGACTCTAACGCACCTGCCGCTATGATCCGTTCTAGGTCGTCAGTAGCGGCGTCACGCTTGAATGTGTTGCGTCTGCCGTCGTCCTGCTGCCGACTTCTCTTGATCAACTCTTCAGCGTCAATATCAAATATCTCAGGCAGCCACTCAATACGTACACGATCATTTCCTGTACTCTTGAGACGATACGCCTGTGCCTCGTTCTGTCCTCCGTTGTTACTCTTGGCAACTACCATAACCCGCCGACGCGTGCCTGTCTTATCGTCATCTTCAGGATCATTCAGGACGGCCAGAATCGTTCGTGCGACTTGAGAGAACCCACCACTGCCGGCGATAGTCTGAACCGCAGAGAGTCCCTGTTTCTTGTTTTGGTGGCATATAGCTATAACTGCAATGTCGAACTCTTGAGCGACTTTCGTTAGTGGCATGAGTGCCGATCGTACCTCGGCAGAACTGTTGTGATCACCGCCGATAAATTCGGGTAGTGGATCGAATACCAACAGCTTGATATTTGGGTTTTGTTGCAGTGCCTTCTTGATCAACTTTATATCGTGTTCTAGCTGTAACCTTTCGGCGTCTTCTGCCGTGTCTTCTGCAAGGTTCTGTACTTTACCGTGTACATAGTAAATCTTGTCACAGTCGGCACCTGCTGCAACGAGTCGCGGTTTCTGTACTGCCTCGTGATCATCTTCATGTCCAAGAATGAGAACCTCACCCTGTGGACAAGTGCCGGAACCGTCGGGGTGTGGTGCACCAAGTGAAACACGAGTGGCGAGGTCGATAGTCAATAAGCTCTTAGTGTTGCCTACTGGTCCGGTAATGATTGTCACACCACCAATGATAATTCTATTTTTCCACAGCCAATTTATTTCGCGTTCCTGAATATCACTGAATTTCTGTAATAGCAGGCCGGGTTCTGCCTTTGGTTTTTGTGGTTCTACTTTCGCGTTAGTGGCTAACGTGACGACCAGACTTTGAAGCTCTGCCTGCGTGCGGTCGTATCCCTCAACAATATCTGCAAGATCACCACCATCTGTGGGTCGACCTCCCAACCGCACCACTTTCACCGTGCAGCCGAGATCCTGAAGAATGCCCACCATGGTGGCTGTGAACTTCTCACCCGCTTCGTCATTGTCAGGCAGGATCACAACGTCCCTGTTCGCGAGCGGCTGCCAATCAGTTTTCTGTGGTGCCTTGCAACCACCTTTGCAGCACGTGGAAGGTAAACCAATTTTCCAACCCGCTAGGCAAGCCTTCTCGCCTTCGTGCAGATATACGAGATTCTTGCGGGATACTTCGTTGAGTTTGAATATAGGCCAAAGGTTGTCGCCGGCAGAAGTCAGCCAAGCATCACCATCAACGTGCACCTGTCGGAATGTTTTGAAACCATCTGCAAAATTAAAACGAACACTGCACCCAAACGGCCTGCTGTTTCCGTCAACGTAAGCGTAGGGGATAACGTCAGCAACCTCTTTCCCATCCTGCTCAACACTCCAACGCACAGCTGCGATAGCATCGTCACAGGTCGCGTGCCGCTTCTTCTGTTTCTTTGACGGAGGTATCACAGCACTCTCTTCATCAAACGTATCGCTTTCCTGCAGTCCTAATGCAGAGACGATTTGTTCGAATGTGCAGCCGGCATGACAGTGCAATAACACTTTCCCATGTTTAGGGGTGATGGTGAGAGATGGGCTATTGTCATCATGTGCAGGACAACGGCAGGAGTATCCATCGCCTGCTGCGCTGTAATTGCCTTCGCCAATTGCAGCCAAGACTTTATCAAGGGCTCTCATCCTGAAGTTCTCCCGTCACCAGAAGAACGTCTGCTAGAATGCAGACAGACTTCCGGTTTCTGTCAAAAGTTTTCGGTTGTTAAGAAGGCGTTCACCGATGTAGCCGTTGGTGGACGCCTTTGTTTATTT
>PKCL01000123.1 GCA_002862165.1 Planctomycetaceae bacterium | reverse complement strand
GGCCTGCAAATTCTGGTGAACATTGGGTCTGTAACGGTACAAGCATTTATGAGTTCCGGCATAGTGAGCGTCAACTTCGTGAAACAAAATTACCACCCGAGATGAGAGGTCGAGCGATTAGCGAAGGGCCGCTTCCGTTTGTCTTCGGAGCAAAAGCCGATACTCTCAAAAAACGATATTCAATGCGGATTATCACGCCCGCAGCAGTGACCGATCAAATATGGCTTGAAGCATTGCCAAAATTCCAGGTGGACGCTGCAAATTTCTCAAAAGTCGAACTCATTCTTCGGGCCAAAGATCTGGTGCCCTTTGCGATTCAGATATTTAAGCCAGGAGGTCAAGATCGAGATGTGTATCAGTTTGACCCTCGAACAAGCCTGATAGATCGTGGCCTCGATCTTATCCGGGATTTTTCGAGGCCGCTGACCCCGTTGGGATACACGTTTATTGAAGAGCAGGCGTCTGGAAACTGATTTATTGAGATCAGTCGCTACGATACGTTCAGATGTATGTGGTATGTTTATTTACCATATCACTCTGAGAGAAATGCATGCCTCTTATCGACCCTAACCACCCGCTGGCAGACTTGCTCCAACGCGACCAAAGATATTCGCTGGACGCATACCTATTCATCCTTGAAGCCTTGTCTTTTGCTCAAGAATCTCTCGGTATGGGCGAACAGGAAAAATCCAATGAAGCGCAGCCAAGTCGAGGAAAAAAGAAAAGTGAGAAGCATGTGAGTGGTCAGGATTTGTGTGAGGCATCCCGACAATATGCTCAGCAACAGTATGGATACCTGGCTACCAAAGTGTTGGCGTCATGGGGTATTTGTGGAACGGCAGATTTCGGTGAAATCGTCTTCAACATGATAGATATTGGGCAAATGAGAAAGACGAGTGATGATAGTCGTGATGATTTTCATGACGTGTACAGTTTTGAAGATGCATTCGTGAGAGATATTGTCTTTGCTTTGCCAGAATCACTTTGATCAAGGAGCGAAGAAATTGGTGCTACAGTGGAAGCGTGAATATATCTTCTTGGTAATTATGGTGATTGCTGAGGCTGTCTGGTTGCTTGCAATGTCTGCACTGGCTTTTCTTCAGTAAGGTAGAGCCACTCCCGTAACATAGAGTCAGCATTTCCTGCGTCGAGTGAGGACGAGTCATGAGTTTCTGGCTTGACAGCCTTCCTTTTTGGATAGCGTTAGTCCCCCTTGGGGTTTACTGCTGTGTCATGGGCGGGCTTCAACTTCGTCATCGGCCGCTTGTGATATCTGCGGCATGGGATAGTGCATTACTTGGCTTGGCACTTTCGGGGCTTGTAGCGGTAGGTCCACTCGCTGCAATTCAGCCGCTGTTAGGCGGTTCACCCTGGGGCGAGATCATTTTACTCCTTCTGTACGCTCTAGTCGTTGCAGTATGCATTCTTTTCGCAAGGCCTCGGCTGCTTATCTACAACGCCACTGTTGAGCAAATTCGACCTCTGGTGGCACAGAATGCAGCCGCAGTTGATCCGGTAGTGCGATGGGCAGGTGAAAGTGTGGCTTTACCGACTCTTGGCCTTCAGGCACACGTGGAGGGAAATGGCTCCCTGCGTACCGTGAGTATAGTGGTCCTTCAGTCATGTGAAGCTAGTGAAGCGTGGATAGATTTGAGCCGACGTTTGAGGAGAATGTGCCGTCGTCTACGTGTGCAACCGAGCCCAGTCGGCGTGATAATGTTGATTGTTGGTTGTGGTCTTCTTTTAACTGCCTTTGTTCTGGCATGCGGCATTATGTAGCTAGGTGTATCTACTGGTTTGATCTTGGAGAGAAACCAGTTCGTTGATTTCCCGAAACGAATTGTTGCTGGAGTGAAATGTGCCAATTTATGCTGATCTAAGTCCTCAGGAAATAACCGTACCTGTGGTGGTTCGAAATGCATCGCCAGCGAGATTGTATGAGGATGCACTTACGCGGGAGCGGGCAGGCGTTGTCTCAAGCGGTGCCATAGCGATACGATCAGGCACAAAAACTGGTAGAAGTCCAAAGGACAAGCACGTTGTTCGTCATAGAGAATCAGAGAAGGACGTTTGGTGGGGTAGTACGAATCATCCAATTGATGAACATACGTTTTTTCTTAATCGCCAGCGAGCAATTGATTATCTCAATACACGAGATCAAATCTATGTATTTGATGGGTTTGCTGGCTGGGACCCCATCCATCGGATTAAAGTTCGGGTAATTTGCGCTCGCGCGTACCATGCTCTCTTTATGCACAACATGTTGATTCGTCCAACGCATGAGGAACTAGAGAATTTTGGCACTCCGGATTGTGTCATCTATAACGCAGGTCAATTCCCCGCAAATTCACTTACGGCACAGATGACAAGTCGCACGAGTGTGGATATTTCACTTGAGCGCAAGGAGCAAGTTATTCTCGGTACTGAATATGCCGGTGAAATGAAAAAAGGGGTGTTCACACTCATGCATTGGTTGCTGCCACCCAAGGGAGTGCTCTCCATGCATTGCGCGGCGAATGAGGGAGCAT
>PKCL01000429.1 GCA_002862165.1 Planctomycetaceae bacterium | reverse complement strand
CGGTTTGAAATACAACCGGTTCCACACAACGGCACTGTGTTCTCCAACGCGGCAGGCACTTTTGACAGGACGCAACCATCATTCCGCAGGTATGGCAGCAATAACAGAACTGGCAACCGGTGCCCCAGGGTATTCGTCAGTTCTACCGAATTCGATGTCGCCGCTTGCTATGACATTGAAACTCAATGGTTACTGCACAGCTCAGTTTGGAAAATGCCATGAAGTTCCAGTGTGGCAGGCCAGTCCTGTTGGGCCTTTTGACGCATGGCCGACTGGAGGTGGTGGATTCGAATATTTCTATGGCTTTATCGGTGGTGAAGCCAATCAGTGGTACCCAACCCTGTACGAGGGGACGACACCGGTTGAAAACAAAAAGACGCCGGAAGAAGGCTATCACTTCATGGAAGACATGGCTACCAAGGCTATTAAGTGGATTGGACAACAGAAGTCGCTTGCACCAGACAAGCCGTTCTTTATGTACTTTGCCCCTGGTGCGGCGCATGCTCCTCACCACGTACCAAAAGACTGGGCTGATAAATACGCAGGAAAATTTGATGAAGGATACGATGCGATTCGTGAAAAAATCCTTGCGCGGCAGAAATCGCTCGGTGTTATACCGTCAGATGCTGTCCTAACCGCAGAGAATTCAGAGGTGCCTCGTTGGGAAGACATTCCTGAGGATTTCCGACCTGTCTTGGCTCGTGAAATGGAAGTGTACGCGGCCTTCGTCGAGTATACCGATCACCATATTGGTCGTATGGTTGACTCGCTCGAAAAGCTTCAGATTCTTGACAACACATTGATCTATTACATCGTTGGTGATAACGGCGCATCAGCCGAGGGTGGCCTTAATGGCTGCTTTAATGAAATGAGTTATTTCAATGGCATTCAGGATCTGGAGACTGAGGAATACCTCACAAAAAGAAAAGATGAGCTTGGAGGACCAGACTCATATAACCATTATGCGGTTGGTTGGGCATGTGCCATGAACACCCCGTATCAGTGGACCAAGCAGGTTGCATCCCACTGGGGTGGTACTCGAAACGGCACCGTTGTGCATTGGCCGAAGGGGATTCAGTCCAAGGGGCAAGTGAGGTCACAATTCTGCCATGTCATAGATGTTGCTCCGACAGTCCTTGATGCTGCTGGTCTTCCTCATCCGCGCTTTGTGAATGGCATCGAGCAGGATCCAATTGAAGGCACCAGTATGCAGTACACCTTCGATGACTCAAAAGCGAAGGAACGTCATAGTACCCAATACTTTGAGATTCTTTGTAATCGTGGCATCTACCACGACGGCTGGACGGCAGTAACGAAGCATCGAACCCCTTGGGCGTCGCCGACAGAAAAGCTTCCGGCCTTCGATGATGATAAATGGGAGTTATATGCTGATACAGACTGGACCCAGGCAGAAAATCTTGCGGAAAAGATGCCGGAAAAACTCCACGAGCTTCAAAGGCTGTTCCTGATCGAAGCGGCGAGATACAAAGTGCTACCACTTGATGATCGTGTTTTTGAAAAGTTGAATCCTGATACAGCAGGTCGGCCTGTTTTGGTAAAAGGGACAACGCAGGTGCTCTTCCCGGGTATGGGTCGACTTCTCGAAAACTGTGTCTTGAGTATTAAGAACAAGTCGCACGCAGTGACCGCTGGTATCGTCGTTCCTGAGGACGATGCTACGGGAGTCATTATATGCCAGGGTGCAAATATCGGTGGCTGGTCACTCTATGCTCACGAGGGCAAGTTGAAGTATTGCTATAACTATGGCGGCTTTGGAAATACGTTTGTGACATCAAAAGAAGAGCTTAGCCCTGGTCAGCATCAGGTTCGCATGGAGTTTGCTTATGAAGGCGAAGGGCTCGGCAAGGGCGGCACGGTGAGCCTGTTCGTCGATGGTGATGAGGTTGCTCAAGGCAAAGTTGAAGCAACCCTCTCCAATATCTTCTCAGCCGATGATGGCTTGGATGTTGGTGAAGATTCCGGTGCTCCTGTTTCACCTGACTACGGCCCTGTTGGAAATCACTTTAATGGGGAAGTAAAAGGCGTTCAGCTCTCAATTGCGGAAGGTGAAAACGAGGGGCAGGTTGTCGATCCGAAGGATGCTGTACGAGCTATGTTCGGAAGGCAGTAACTCAAATGAATATAGAAAAGGAGCGAGTGCCAATGGCCGTACGATTGTTTTTGTGCTCACTGATGCTCATGTCTGTCACGCAGGCAGAAGATCTCTTGCCGTCATGGGCTGATACTGCGCCAAAGCAAGCGATACTCGATTTCGTTGCGAGAGTCAGTGCGACTAATGGGAAAGATTTTGTTCCAGAACAGGATCGCCTTGCTGTTTTTGACAATGATGGAACGCTGTGGCCAGAATGCCCGATGCCTTTTCAGATTGCATATGTAATTGATGAGGTGAAGCGGTTGGCAACTGAGCAGCCTGAGTTGGTAAAAGATCCAATGATAAAAGCGGCTCTCGAGGGAGACTTCAAGGCTCTGTTCGCTGGAGAGAAACATGATGGCTTTATGAAGATCATGGCA
>PKCL01000391.1 GCA_002862165.1 Planctomycetaceae bacterium | reverse complement strand
TTCTCCTCGGATTTTGGATTGCCGGAATCTACAACCGGCTCGTTTCTTTGCGTGCCCGTAACAAAAATGCATTTGCCCAAATTGACGTACAACTCAAGCGGCGATATGACTTGATCCCGAACCTCGTCGAAACTGCCAAAGGCTATATGTCTCACGAGCGTGAGACTCTTGAAGGAGTCATCAATGCCAGAAACCAAGCTGTTTCAGCAGCTGGCAAGGCTGCTGCAAATCCTGGTGACCCAGCCGCTATGGGTGCCCTTGGTGGCGCGGAAACCATGCTCACCCAGTCGCTCGGCCGGCTCTTTGCACTCGCTGAAGCATACCCAGACCTCAAAGCAAACCAGAACATGATGGCAATTCAAGAAGAACTGACCAGCACAGAAAACAAAGTAGCATTCTCACGCCAGGCATTTAATGATGCGGTGACTGCATACAACATGTACCGCGATTCATTCCCACAAATGCTGTTCGCTGGAACATTTGGTTTTCAACATGCATCACTTCTCGAGTTTGATGACAAACAGGCAATTCAGGCGGCGCCTTCGGTCTCATTTTAATGAATCGGCACAACGCATTCGGTTCGCTCTCAGTCGCGCAGAGCGACCGACCAGGCTGTCACGGAATAATGTCGCTAACTTCATGGGATGAATTTTGCAATGAACTTCTTTGAGCATCAGGATCGCGCTCGACGAAAAACAGGAATGCTCGTCTGCCTATTTCTGGTCGCGGTTGCGGGCCTCATTGCTGGCACGTATATCCTGATCATGTCGCTGTATCTTGGAGGCCTCGAGCAAGCCGCCCAGCAGCGAGAGGCACTGGTCAACCAATTTGGCCCGGGTACGTTCTGGAGACCGGATATTTTCGTCGGCGTAATTGCTGCTGTTCTTCTTGTTGTCGGTGGCGGAAGCCTTTTTAAAACTGCACAGCTCTCCGGAGGAGGAGAACCACTTGCCCTGTCTCTCGGTGGCCGCCGACTCTTAAATGACTCACGTGATCCTGTTGAACGAAAAGTGCTGAATGTGGTCGAAGAAATGGCACTTGCTTCTGGCTTGCCGGTGCCACCGGTATTCATGATGGATGACGAACAGGGCATCAATGCATTTGCTGCCGGATACCAGCCAGAGAATGCGGTTATCGGGGTCACTCAAGGATGCGTGGAGGACCTCAGCCGTGATGAGCTTCAGGGTGTCATCGCCCATGAATTCAGCCACATTTTGAATGGCGACATGCGACTCAACATACGGCTGATCGGCATTATCCACGGCATCCTGCTTGTTGGTCTTATTGGCTACTACACTCTCCGTATTGCTGCGGTATCGGGTGGCAGGAGAAGTAGCAATAACAAAGGTGGTGGCGGTGCTGTATTCCTTGGGCTTGGCCTGGGGCTTATGGCAATCGGGTTTATTGGAACACTGATTGGAAACCTGATTAAAGCTGCAGTAAGCAGACAACGTGAGTTTCTCGCAGATGCTTCAGCAGTGCAATTCACGCGGGACCCGAATGGTATTGCAGGAGCACTCAAAAAAATCGGTGGACTGAACGCTGGGTCCGAAGTGAAAATTGCTAAAGCCGCTGAAGCATCTCACATGTTTTTTGCAACAGGTGTGGCTGAACTGTTCGCAACGCATCCACCGCTTGCGAAACGGATCGCACGAATTGACATGTTCTGGCAGGCTGAAATGCAAGTTGAGAATGCAGCACAGTCGGGTGTCAGATCATCGACATCGGCTGCAGCATTTGCTCCTGCGGGGGCCGCAGGATTTGCTGGCTCAACAGCATCATTGACACCTCCATCTGAAACCCTGCCTCCTCGTCCCGCAGTACAACCTGCGCCATCGCCAGAGCAGGCCGTTGAGGCAATCGGCAAACCGACACCACAGCAGATTGCCCGTTCTCACGAACTTCTTGAATCATTACCTGAAACAGTTCGGGAAGCTGCCAGAGAACCCTATGGTGCCCGCGGTGTCATCTATGCGTTACTACTCGACGCCGACTTCACCAGTTGCCAGAGACAGTTTGAACAACTCGCTGCCGAGGCAGACCCTGCCGTCTATCGCTCAACAATTGAACTCCATAAATTGACAGAAGCACTCCCTCGAGAATCTAGGCTGCCACTGGTTGATATCTGCCTTGGTCCCCTGAAGGATCTTTCACCGGAGCAATATGAGCGATTCCGCGAGAACATTCACGCCCTTGCTGCTGCAGACAACAGGCTTAGCCTTTTTGAATGGACTCTTCAAAAAGTGGTTCTTCACGTTCTCGACCCCCACTTTGGAAGAAAACGAAAACGAAAAACCAATCAACTCCCAGCGCCCGAAGATGTTTCAACCGTATTGTCTGCACTGGCCCATGCCGGCAGCCGTGACAAAGACCTGGTCCAGAACGCCTTCGAACGTGGCGTGGAGGCAACCGGTTTACCACCGCTCGAACTCCAGTCGTGGGATCGAACGATTTTTGACAGACTCAATCACTCACTCGATGCCCTCGGGAGGCTGCCCGGCAAATCCAAATCCAAACTCATCCGCGGCTTGGC
>PKCL01000356.1 GCA_002862165.1 Planctomycetaceae bacterium | reverse complement strand
GTGGAAAGAATTAGGTCTTGATATGCAACACAAAACAACTCTGACGCTTGCATTCATATTTTTCTTTATGAATCACACCCATGCTTCAGACCCAGCCATACGTGCCGTCTACGGCGATGGAGTCCACGCGTATTACGCTGGAAATTTCCAGCAGAGCTATGACTTCCTCAGTCGAGTTATTGAATCCGGTACAGATGACCCGAGTGTGTACTATTTCCGTGGACTGAGTGCACTCCGACTTGGAAATCAAAATAACGCAGCCGATGATTTTGAAAAAGGCGCTGGCCTTGAAGCCGAACGTGGAAATTCTCGGACTGTCTCTCGTGCACTCGTGCGAATTCAGGGGCCAATCCGGATGCTCCTCGAGGAGTCTCGAACAAAGGCAAGACTTCTCATTGCCAAACGACAGGGCACAGCCAGCGGGAGCCCTGGAAGCAGCGTGCTCTCTCGCGGCCGTCGATACTCAGGGATTGGTGGAAAAACTCCACAACCGAGTTCACAGCCACCGAAAAAGGCGACACCAGCAGCCATGGCAACAGTAGAACCCGAGACACCATCTGCTGAATCCAACGCTCTCACACAGCCTGCACCCGAGAGTGTAACAAGTGAATCTCCTCAACAACCTGACGAGGAATCAGCAATGACACCCCCGACAGAGAGCCAAAAGACCAAAAGTCTCCTTGACGACCCATTCGGCGATGACCCGTTTGCAGACAAGCCACGAAGAACAGATCCCTTGCCCACAGACGCGAAACTCGATGTGGAAACTGAAACGATGTCTGCATCAGATTCTGATGACCCATTTAACTTTGCTCCCAGAAAACCTACCGGTAGTAGTACGCAGCGTGATCAGATTGAAATGCAAAACGAGATGCTCGATGCAGAATCAACAAATTCACGCGACCAGCGTGAAGCAATGAACGAACGAGATGCTGCTGCTGGTGACTGATACCACACGACAGCATCGACTTTCAGTCCTGGTTACGGAATATCATGATGTGCTTCGACCATCAGTCGCTGCATATTTTGGACTATCTCAGGATGCTGTGAAGCGACATCATGGTGCTCGCTAAGGTCATCTTCCAGATTATAGAGTTCAAAGGCACCGGTTGAGCCTTTCTTCCAATTGCGAACAACCCCTTTCCAACGCCCAACTCGGATGGCCTGATCTCGCTTAACCGCCTGAGGGTGCTCCCAGTAGAGATACTCATGTTCTTTTTGAAGATTCTTGTGACCAACAAGTGTCGGCAGCAACGACACACCGGTCGACTGGGAAGGGCTTGGTTGGCCTGCCAGTTCAGCCATCGTCGGGACGATATCCCAGAAAGCGCTGATGTGGTTGCTTTGTGAACCTGGAGCAACAGTGCCAACCCAGCGAGCAAGCAGTGGCGAGCGAATGCCTCCTTCGTAGAGATCTCGTTTGATTCCCCTGAGCGGTCCTGTGGAATTCCAGAACTCAGGCGAATGCCCACCTTCACGATGGGCACCGTTATCACTACAGAAAAGCACAAGTGTGTTGTCTTCAATATTTCCTTCACGCAAAACGTCAAGAAGCTCACCAACCTGATCATCAAGGTGTTCAATCATTGCTGCAAATCCAGCAATAGGATTTTTCACATCGGGGCAAAGGTCATCAGAGCCGGCTGTATATTTCCCAACGTTGTCATCAAACTCCGGAAATTTCTTCCTCCACTTTTCGTGAAGGTCTTTCGGCGCATGCATAGCAGCGTGCGGAATGGCTGTTGGTACATAACAGAAGAATGGCTTCCCAGCTTTTGCTTCATGACGAATGAAAGCAAAAGCGTCTTCCATGATCAGATCATGAACATACGTACCAGGATTAAGCTTATGTTCCTTACCGTCACGAACAATGCTGGTGGGGTAGTAGGTATGGGCGATGCGCTGACTTTTCCAGCCACTAAAATGATCAAAACCGTGGGTTAGTGGATTAGGGCGACCGTGTTCAGTCGTAACGCCAAGTCCCCATTTACCAAAAGCACCCGTCGCATACCCAGCATTTTTAAATAGTCTGGGGAGCGTTGTCATTGATGAGTCAAGTGCTGCAATGACACTCTCGTCACCATTGCCACGGCAATGCACTCGCCCCGGGTGCTGCCCAGTCATCAGACAGGCTCGCGACGGCGAGCAGACTGTGTTTCCAGAATAGAAATCTGTGAATTTCATGCCCTCACCAGCAAGGCGGTCGATATTGGGAGTCTCCAGTTTCTTTTGGCCGTAGCACGACAAGTCCCCGTACCCAAGATCATCAGCAACAAGAAGCACGACATTCGGTTTATTGTCTGCAGCGAACGCCATGGATAAGCCAACTACACAAAACACAGCACACGCAACGCTGCAAAGCATTGATGCATGGTTCACGGACACATATTTTTTATATGACATGTGGTTTCATCTCCTTAGACTAATCGTTCGCAGATTCGCATATTCGGTCATACTCTTTATACGGCCAAACCTTTACAAACAAATTGGCTATCCCTGGCAACTCTGTCACCATGTGGCCTGACACTCACCCCAAGG
>PKCL01000074.1 GCA_002862165.1 Planctomycetaceae bacterium | reverse complement strand
GGCGAAAGGTGTTGACTGGAAGATTTTCAAGCGGCGTCTGCGATTGATTCCAATCGGTGATAGGACCACCCACGAGTGAAGCAACGTTGTCTGCTAATTTTGGCAGAACAGGAGTCAGGTAAACGACTAACTGACGAAACAGGTTCAGAGAAACAGTGGCTACTTCCTGCAGTCTGTTTTGCTCTTGGGGTCCTTGCTTCGCTAGTTTCCAAGGTTGCTCATTATCGACATATTGGTTTGCTCTATCCGCTGCCTGCATAATGATTCGCATTGCCCGTGCAAAGTCACAAGACTCATAGGCAGAGGCAATTGATTCACCATCAGCGGCTGCTTGATTAAAAAGTCCACCATCATCAGGATATGTCGAAGAGAGACCAGTCTCCTTGAGCCAGCGGGCTGTGCGACTTGCAAGGTTTATAAACTTTCCAATTAAGTCAGTATTTACCTTTGTTGTAAATTCTTCGAGATTAAGATCAATGTCATCAATTCCGCCGGAAAGTTTTGTCGCGTAGTAGTACCGTAATGCTGCTGGATTGAGATGGTCAAGGTAGGTGCGAGCCAAGAGAAAAGTACCACGACTCTTTGACATTTTCTGACCGTTGACAGTTAGGAATCCATGAACACGAACCTTTGTAGGAAGATTCATGCCGGCAATTTTGAGCATTGCAGGCCAGAAAAGTGTATGGAAATAGGTTATGTCTTTTCCAATAAAATGGTGGATTTCAGCACCTGGGTGATTTTTATCTTCTTGGCACCACCAATCAGCAAAAGATCCTCCATTTTTTTTGGCCCATTGTTCCGTGGTTGCGATGTAGCCGATCGGTGCGTCAAACCAGACGTACCAGTAATGGCCAGGTGCATCTGGAATTTCAAAACCAAAATATGGAGCCGGACGTGAAATATCCCAATCGCGTAAAGGCTCGTTTAGGAAATGTCCTGCAAGATAGTTTGAAATTTTTGAGTTGAGGGCTCCGGATTGCTGTGTCCATGTCTTGAGAAAAGGTCGTAGTTTCTCAAGCATCACGAAGAGGTGTTCTGCCTTTCGGATTTCAGGTGTCGTGCCAGAGATTGTACTTACTGGCTTAATGAGTTCTGCCGGAGAGTATGTCGCCCCACAGGATTCACATGAATCGCCATATTGATCAGGTGCTTGACACCGAGGGCAACCACCTCGGACAAATCGATCAGCAAGAAAGATCCCAGCTTTTGTATCAAATAGCTGACTGACGTCCCGCTGTGTAATGAAGTCTTGCTTTCGAAGTGATTGCCAGACGTGGTTACACAAAGATCGATTTTCGACACTATCGGTAGAGCCGTAATGATCAAAAGCAATTTGAAAGCCCTCAAAGTCGGCAAGATGAGCGTCTCGCATCGAAGCAATGAGTTCTTGTTCGGTGCGGTTTTCAGTCTGTGCTCTGATCATGATGGCGGTGCCATGCGTGTCATCAGCGCACAGGTAAATTGCTTGATTTCCGCAGAGTCGCTGGAATCGTGTGAATATATCTGTCTGGATATATTCAACGAGATGCCCAAGATGAATATGACCGTTGGCGTATGGAAGAGCCGAAGTAATCAGAATTCGGCGAGTTTTGGGCATTGATGCCTTACGGGCGAAGGAATAGTGATCGGTGGAAGTTCGATATCGGTGCTATTGCATCAGGTTGAGCTGATCGAACTCGAAGGATCATAGTCTAAAATGGAATCTCAATTCAAGAAAAGGCAATGTGTTTAAGTTCTTAAGCACGAGGCCAGAGTAGCTTCTATAAATAAGGAGCTTGAGGAACCCTGATTTCCGTACTCTACCTGAATTGCCTCGCGTTCCATAATTAGGCCCGAAATGGAAAAATGGTCTTGTCCGCGGGGCCTTGCCACCGCCACTATCCGCATGTCAGGTTTTTGGTGAGAAGGTTCGTTTTTATGGTGGCACGGATGTCACCATCGAATTCAATGCTCACGAGACAATACGAGTGCAATCACTGGCCTTATGCGGGTCAGGCCTCATGGAGTCGCGGATGCCCCGAGTCTTTCGTTTTGTATGGTTGTGTTTTGGCTTCAGTCTTCTCTGGCTGGCACCTTACATTGGTCACTGTCAAACAGTTGCTCCGTCAACAACTGCGGCAACAGCTGTAGCTACAGGTGATGTTGTCCTACTCGACTTTTCAGCAGAATGGTGTGGACCCTGCAAGCAGATGGCACCCCTCATCGGAGAAATTGGTGCAGCGGGTTGGCTTGTTCGTCACGTGGATGTCGATCAAGAACACGATGTTGTCAAACGGTTTCAAGTCAATGGAGTGCCCTGTTATATCTTGCTTGTAAAAGGACAGGAAGTTGGGCGAATCGATGGCGCCACCACTCGTAGTGAGCTTGAGAAATTACTTGCGAAAAGTCGACAGCCATTGGGCTTACCAAAACGTGTTGCATCAGCAGATGTACCAAAAGTGAGACAAATCCCTGGGGTTCCTATTCCGACGAGTAATTCTCCTACTCATCTTTCAACAGAGCCCACTGTTGCACCAACGGTTCATCCACCAGCACAACTT
>PKCL01000094.1 GCA_002862165.1 Planctomycetaceae bacterium | reverse complement strand
GCGGACACAAATGGAAACATGGACTTACTTCTTGCGGTAAGAAACCTTTGCTCAACTGTGACGCCGCCGCCAATCCAAGAAAGTGACCATGCTGTAGATGACTCACAAACAAAACACGTCAGATCACCGTTCACTGTAGAATTTTCTATCTTGATAGTACTTTCTTTTATCACAGCTGAGACTTGCTTCGATATATCCGAGGATGGCTCAACAGTTTTTCCGTTGTACTCGGAATCCTTTTGTTGGCTTTGATCGAAAGCACGGATACGTGCTAGGACCAACGCGCTCCCCTCTTCCGATAATTTTTCTTGGGTGGCAATGGGTATCGATGTGACCTTAATATTTTTACAAGTAAGCTGCCCCCCATTGGCAAGCTCAAAGATCGATGAGTAGCCGGGAACGTTATCAATATTTTCATGATCAACACGAACATCTACACCATTTAGCATCAGGTGTCCGCCCTCAATAAAAAAGACCGAATCCTCTACATTCATTACAGATTTCGACGCAGGAGTAATCCGTAAGACGGGCCGCTTTCCTGCTTCGCCTCGTATCATTAATTGGATATCCGTCCTCAGATGGGTACGGCCGATCTCATATTCTGAATCTCCAGTGAGTTCTATGACTCCCCCGTCTGCGAGATGGGTTACTGCTGCGGCAACAGTATCGAACTCATTATCTTGAGCAGGCTGTGGAACAACCCGAATTACCGAAGTATCACCGAAATTCTTGCGTTGATATTGAATTCCAGCGGCTTGCTTTTCTTTCAACCCGAGTGTGGGGACTAACGCGGTCCAACATACCAGAACAATAAACCCGACGACCGCAAGAAACCATGGCCAATACGACACATCTGTTACATTTTGAACAGACGAATTAGGTTCAACAGCTGGACGTGACACCGTAACATCAAAACCCTCTTCTTCTGCAATCGACAGTAATTCAATTTCAAGAGCCGCTGGATGCTGAAAGCGTTCCTCCGGACGCTTTGCCATTAATTTGTGAACAACTGATGCCAGCCTACGAGGTGTCTCGGCCCTCATACTTGAAATCTCGGGTGGCGATTCCTGTTGGTGCTGGAGTAGCTTTTGCACCATCGTTCCTTCAGCAAACGGTGCTTTACCAACTAGCATAAAAAACATCGTGCATCCCAACGAATACAGATCGCTACGAATATCAGCAGACCGTGCGTCCCTCGCTTGTTCTGGAGAAATATAGTCGAACGTACCGAGTGTTATTCCACTGACCGTGAGGTCCTGCTCGCCAGCAATATGCTGTAAGCGGGCTAACCCCATGTCAACCAATTTCGCTCGACCTTCGGGTGTAAGAAGAATATTCGATGGCTTAATGTCACGGTGTGTAACATCTCGGTGGCAAGCGTGATCCAATGCTGCTGCAATTTGCATTGAGATATCTACAACGGCGGCAACCGTCAGAGGACCTCGCTGTCGAACTAAATCTCGAAGATTTGTACCTTCAATATATTCAAAAACAATGAAGTGCCATCCGTCACTTGATCCAACAGCATGTACTAAACCTATGTTCTCATGATTAAGCCTTGCTGCAGATTGCGCTTCATTCCGGAAACGCTTTAGCATCTCTTCATCCGCCGACCGGTGGCCGGCTAATACTTTTACTGCAACCGTTCGATCAAGAGTAGTATCAAGTGCTTTAAAGACAGCCCCCATACCACCACCACCAACAAATTTATTAAGGCGGTAGTCTCCAAGCTGACGGCCTTCAAGGAGTTTCCCTAGCTCATTTACTGACTTTGGGACATGCGCTGCGGCATCCTCACCAGATAGCATTGTTGCATCCCCATCTTGAGGCCGATGCATTCCTGGGGCACTACGATCCGGCTTGTCTTCTGGAGCAGAATTTTCTTCAGCGTTTTCCATTTTTCGACGGTAGCAACGAACTTCCTGAACGGCAACGGCCTTCGCATATTTCTTACCACGCAAGGAGGCCTATGTGGCAAAAAAATGGTTGAATTAGTGCATAACGATGCATTTTGGCTCAAAACAGTACTCCTTGGAATTTCAGAAGCAAAGACACCGCCCACCAATTATGATCTAACTCACAGAGTCACTATTATTACCGTTCGCTTTCAAATCCCTTCTAGGAGTTTTTTAATGGATACTGAGTCACCTAGCGTTTCCCGAATTGCAACATGGTGCCTCGTCCTTGGTGGGATTTTTGCAGCTCTTGGAACCCTCGCTGTTATGACACCATGGGTAGCAGCGAAAGTAGTTGCGGTATTTTGTGGTATCACTCTGCTTGTGGCCGGATTTTCACAAATTGCGATGGCGATTGGCACTTACACATGGAGAGGTTTCTGGATAACGCTTGTATGCGGTGGCCTATCAACAATGGCCGGCATTGGAATGCTCGTACTGCCAGAGGCAGGTGTCGAAGCGCTGGTTTTGTTTCTCGGCTTCCTACTAGCGTTCGAAGCTGTAGCAAAGCTAGCAGCGGCATTTACGGTCCGAGAAGGATTTCCCTGGGGATGGCTTCTCCTCGATGGAATTATCACTAGCATTTTAA
>PKCL01000205.1 GCA_002862165.1 Planctomycetaceae bacterium | reverse complement strand
CAAAGATCTGGCCGATGCCGAACCCCGTTCCATCTCCGAGTACAAAGATCAGGGCCCCGAATATTACGGAGCGACTTTTTACCCTGTTGAACTCTTCGAGGTCGATTTCTAGCCCAACTGTGAACAGTAAATAGATGGCTCCGATATCGGAAAGAAGCGTGATTGTTTCACTTTTGGCTTCGATCCAATGCAACGCATGGGGGCCAACCAGTACACCAGCGGCTAACAATCCGACGAGATCCGGAAGCCTTAACCGTCTGGTTAAGGGCGGAATCAAGACGCTGATCGCAACAAGCTGAGCAAAAATGCCCAGTGGGTGATGCATCAGGTGGGACAGCGAAGCAGCCATCGGGGAAGTCTTGGATGAAAAATTTTGGAGCTAAAGGGTTAACGCTTCGTCACTGCGTAAGCCAGCTTGAACACGCCATAGATCTGCGTAAGCACCTGGTTGGTGCAGAAGTTGGTCGTGGGTGCCCTGTTCCACAATGCGACCAGCATCCATCACAATGATCTGATCGGCGTGTCGCACGGTGCTGAGTCGATGCGCAATCACCAGTGTGGTCCGATTCGCCGTAATGCGCATCAATGAACGTTGAATCGCTGCTTCTGTTTCATTGTCAACAGCGGCTGTTGCTTCATCGAGGATCAAAACGGGTACATTTTTCAAAATGGCTCTAGCCAGGGCAATTCTCTGTCGTTGTCCACCCGACAAACGCTGACCACGTTCACCTACAACCGTGTCAAATCCTTGAGGTAGACCTTCAATAAAGGTGTGAGCTTCTGCTTGTTCTGCTGCCCAAACAAGCGACGATTTGGTCGCTTCTGGAGAGCCATAGGCAATGTTTTCGGCGATGCTTCCGTGGAAGAGGTAAACATCTTGACTTACGAGTGCAACGCAGCGACGAAGATCTTGGAGATGGAGTGATGCAATTGGGTGGTCGTCAAGAACAATCCTGCCGCTACTGAGCGGATAAAGCCTCAGTAGTAATTTGACCAGTGAGCTTTTCCCTGAACCAGTAGCACCCACAATGCCAATGGTTTGGCCTGCGCTAATTCTTAGGTTGAAGTTGTTAAGAAGTGGTTCGCGATCTCTATAGGAGAAGCAAACTTGTTCATAGCGTATCTCTCCTTTGATATCACTTGGGCGGAGGCGAGTGTTTCCGCTGGCGATCTGAATCGGTGTGTCGATGAGGTCCAGAACACGCTGTGTGGATGCCATCGAACGCTGGTAGTCGTCCAAGGTTCGTCCCAATGTGGTGAGTGGCCAAAGCAGTCTCTGGGTAATAAAAACTAAAAAGCTGTAGGTGCCTACGGCGATGAGTCCTTGCCACGCTTGGATGCCTCCAATGAGAAGAATCGCTAAAAATGCAAATAAAATCGCAAAGCGAATGAGAGGTATGAAGGCAGCAGAAATGCGAATTGCTTGTCGATTGCACTGTCGGTAGGCATCACTCGCAGTACGAAGTTGTTCGAGTTCCCAAGCTTCCGTTGCAAAGCTTTTGATCGTGAGCATCCCACCGAGATTGTTAGACAGTCGGGCGGCGAGATCTCCAGCTCTTTGACGGACGTCGCGATATCGCGGAGCGAGGCGACGTTGAAAATTGAGTGATCCCACAAGGATGATGGGGATCGGTAGAAATGCAAAGAGTGCCACTCCAGGCGCCATCACTGTCATGGCGCCACCAACAAGCAGAACGGTGGTCACTAATTGCAGGATTTCGTTGGCACCTCGTTCAAGAAAGCGTTCAAGCTGATGGATGTCATCACCAAGAACGGTGAGTAGGCGCCCGGTGCTGTCTCGCTCGAAGAAATCCATCTCAAGTTTTTGGAGATGGTCATAGGCTTCCAATCTCAAACTGTGCTGCGTCGTTTGTGCAAGGTTGCGCCATAAAACGCCGTAGAGATATTCAAAGAGTGATTCTGCAGTCCATACAAGGAAGGACAGCAGCGCAAGCACGATGAGTTGGCTTGGCACCGTTGTGGCACCCAAGGCTGCAAGCCAAGACGAATCCTGCTGAACAACAACATCAACGGCCAGACCAATCAGAACCGGAGGAAGTAGGTCAAAGACTTTATTGATGATCGAGCAGCTCACCGCCAGCCATACCCGTCTTCTGTAGGGCTTGAGATGGCTCAAAAGCCTTGGGAGGGCAGGCTTAATGTGTCCAGGCAGGATTTGTTCGGCCATTGTCAATGGCAAGACGTTCTATTCAAGCGTTGTGTTGCCCAGCTGCGTCAAATCTCCTGAAACGGTGTAGACCGTAAACAGAGATCGAGGAGACTGTATGACTCGCTCAAGAGCTTTCAATCGTTTTCATCGCTTCTTAGCGCGGAAGCATCGTGACGAAATACGGAATACAACGCATGTTTTGTCTGTTGAAGACGGAAGACCCTGCGATCGCGTTCAACAATTAGTTGAACGACGCTTCGCTTTGGATGACAGGCTTGAAATGGAAGAGACAGCTCGATGAGCTGTCTCTTCCGCCGGGATCACCAGCGATTGCCGCCGCCGTAACCGCCGCCACCGCCACCGCCGCCGTTGCCGCCGCC
>PKCL01000120.1 GCA_002862165.1 Planctomycetaceae bacterium | reverse complement strand
AGGTCTTCGACAACACAGACTGGACCAACGCCTGGGCCGCCACCACCATGTGGGATACAAAACGTTTTGTGAAGATTCAGATGGCTTACATCGCCACCAAAATGTCCTGGTTCTGCAGTTCCAACCAGAGCATTCATATTCGCACCATCGATGTACACCCGCCCACCATGATCATGAACGATGTTGCAAAGATTTTTAATATCAGATTCGAAGACGCCATGAGTACTCGGATAGGTGATCATCACAGCAGCGAGCTGATCTGTATATTTTTCGCACTTCTGCTGAAGTTCAATAAGATCAACGTTGCCCTGGTCATCACATCCGGTCACAACAACTTTCATCCCAGCCATCTGGGCACTTGCAGGATTCGTTCCATGAGCAGAAGCTGGAATGAGGCAGATGTTTCGGTGGCCCTCTCCTCGAGACCGCTGCCAAGCTCGAATCACAAGTAGGCCAGCATATTCCCCTTGGCTTCCAGCATTAGGCTGAAGGCTGATCCCGGCATATCCAGTGGCTTCACTGAGCCATTCACAAAGTTGCTTTTGAAGAATCTGATACCCCAGTTGCTGGTGAGCCGGTGCAAAAGGATGGATACCAGCAAACTCAGGCCAACTGATGGGAATCATTTCACTGGTCGCGTTGAGCTTCATCGTACAACTTCCCAATGGAATCATCGTTCGATCGAGTGCCAGGTCACGATCAGCTAATTCCCGGAGGTATCGTAAGAGTTGCGTTTCACTGCGATGCGTATGAAAAACCGAATGATTCAGAAAATCACTTGTCCGCATACAGTTTTGTGGAAGAAGCGTCTCCTCTGATGTTTCCAATGAATCGATATCAGAAAGAGAATCTTCGGATTGTGAAAAAACGCGTACTAAATTGCGGATATCAGAGCTGCGTGTTGTTTCATCAATACTTATTCCGATGTGATTCGAATCAATCTTTCGGAGATTCATTCCAGCATCGTATGCACGTTCGATATAGGTGTCTGTTGATTTACCTGTTCTCAGGCACAGTGTGTCAAAGGCATGCTGGTTTGTGATTTCTATGTCCAGATTCTTCAGGCAACGGGCAAGAAGAGAGGTTTTTTTTGCGATATCAATCGCAATTTTTTTCAAACCTTCTGGTCCGTGATAGATGGCATACATTGCAGCAACAACAGCAGGTAGAACTTGGGCAGTACAGATGTTTGATGTTGCCTTTTCACGACGTATGTGTTGTTCCCGAGTTTGTAAAGCCAAGCGATACGCTGGTCTTCCAGCAGCATCGACGCTCACACCAACAAGTCGTCCGGGGAGCGAACGCTTAAAAGTATCGCGGCAGGCAAAATAAGCCGCATGCGGACCCCCACAACCCATGGGCATGCCGAAGCGTTGCGTTGATCCGACAACAATATCAGCACCCCATTCACCAGGTGGAGTCAGGAGCGTGAGCGATAGAGGGTCTGCAGCAACACAAAGTAAAGCCTGGTTTTCATGGACTTGTTCCGCAAGGCCATTGAAGTCTGATACATCACCTTCTGTGTCTGGATACTGTACGAGTACGCCAAAGTATTTCTTTTCATGCGCCATCACTGCGACATCACCAATAATGAGGTCAATACCCAGCGGCTCAGCTCGAGTGGCTAGAACTTCTAGTGTCTGCGGATGACATTTACGGTCTGCAATAAAAGAAGATTCCTGACCTTTGTGCATTCTGTGTGCGAGTGTCATCGCTTCTGCTGCAGCGGTTGCCTCATCAAGGAGAGATGCATTCGCAATAGGCATGCCGGTTAAATCACAAACCATCGTCTGGAATGCAAGTACGGCCTCCATGCGACCTTGCGAAATTTCTGCTTGGTACGGTGTATAGGCGGTATACCAGGCAGGATTTTCCAAGACATTTCTTTGAATAACTGCTGGAGTATCAGTGCCGTAGTATCCTTGGCCAAGAAAGCTTTGAAGAACCTTATTTTTCTGCGCGATTGTTTTTAATTCAGCGAGTGCGTCTCGTTCCGAGATGGCCGATGGTAACTCCATCGCTGTTCGCCTCAGGATGCTTTCGGGCACAATTTCTTCAATCAGTGCGGTTCGACTTGAAGTCCCTATTGCTTCCAGCATGAGCTGTTCATCAGGTGATGAAAGACCGATATGGCGGGCTGCAAAAGAGCCATCATCAATAGATTGATTTGCTGAGTGACACGAGGGTGAGTGAGTCTCAGAGACAACTTCGTGTGGGGTGACTGTGCCGGAGGACATGCCAAGGTTCCTTTCCTAACTGAGCCAACGCGTGTTGCTAGCGTATGTTTGGAGGCTGACGTTTTTGGTACTCGCCAGATGAAACAGTATGGCCGAAGCCATGCTGGGAACCCTGTTGTCCTTGAACCTGAGAGATTCACCCGTGAGCATCGGCTCAGGGTTTGCCCCTTCGGTGGACACCGCATGATGCGACGTCACTCTCCAACAGAATCACAATATGTCAGTACTTTTGCCTGAGCGTTCGGCCTTCGGCGGTCTTTCGACTCTCTCCTGACGTAGATAACTATAGTTCCTGCCCGTTCAGCAGACAACACAAGCGT
>PKCL01000336.1 GCA_002862165.1 Planctomycetaceae bacterium | reverse complement strand
GGAAAACACGAACAGTATTGTCAACGTATGGAAGTGCCATGCCTCGATCACGCAGTTGGTAGCCGACTGCCGGGTTGTCCCAAATCTTGCCGTCCGCAGTGAGCATCGCAAATACCCACTTATCGTATGGCGTATTATCAGCAATCGATTGTTTTACCCAGTCCATGTAGGGTTCAAAGATAAGGCGTTGTTGATCCGGTCGCTCCTTCAACCGAAGAATATCTGCCCAGAAATTATAGGAATGGCTTACATAGTCCGGACTGGTCAGAAGATCATCAATGAGGTCAATACGTTTCTGTTTGCTGGATGACGCCAGGAATGTTTTTGCTTCATCAAGCCGTGGGATACGGCCACCAAGTTCGAGGTACACACGACGCACAAATTGTTCATCCGTAAGTGCTTCACTACGTGTTATGTCAGCCGCTGACCATTCGCTTGTCAAGATTGTATCAATCGCATCAGCTGCATCAGCAACGTTTTGCCGAGCGGAAGTTCCTCGATCAATTTTCTTGACGGAAATAACAGGCTCGGTTGGTTTTTTAATCACAGCTTCAGGAAGACGAACTGGGGGTGGTGTCCACTGTTTCTGTTTTCCAGCAAAGCCTTTTTTCTTTGGCGGTGCCGCAGCGACTGTAGGCAGCAACAAACCGGCACAAAGGCCTCCCAAAAGACCTGCTGTAACAAGTCTGTGGATGAATTGAAAATTCTTCTGCAAAAGAGACGCCTTCATAAGATGCTTCCTCGTTCAATGGATATGAGGTGGCTGGTGAACCATCGTGTGGGATGGCTCACCAGCACTCCTATTATTTTCCCGTTCTGACCGTTCGCAGGCAAGAGGATAATCTCCTGTTACACAAGACGTGCAATCACCTACCCAAAGTGTCCTTTTTGACACGAACGCATCACTTCTTTTTCTTTTGTTGGCCCATACCAGCTTTGAATTCTTCGAGAGAGACCTTGCCATCTCCATCTTTATCCAGCTTTTCAAAACGCTTCTCTGCGTTCTCGAGTGCCTTGCCTTTCATGCCAGCCTTCAGTTCCTCAAGAGTGAGCGAACCATCACTATTGGCATCTTTCTTTTCAAACATTTTAACAGGATCGGGTTTTTTCTTTGGCTTTTCTTCAGCTCCCGCAGAACTCGTCAAGGCAGCCGAAAGGCCAAGGCATGTGAAAGCAATCATAAGTCGTGTTGTTATAGTTCGCATTGAACACCTTTTTGTTGTGTGAAACGTTTGGGACAAAGAATGACATATTCCAAAATCCCCTCTAGCATCGTATCAAAGGAAGCTATCGAGCCAAAATGAATTGATAATTCATTCTTACTTAAGCATCGCAACATGCAGAATACTCCTGTATACGATGCCATTGAGCTTTTTCTTTGAACGATTCTGGACACCGAGAGTTTCGTTATCCTAACGCATTTTGTAACCGCTTCATTCCCTCCTGCAGCAAGGTAGGTGGGCACCCAAGGTTGAGTCGAAGAAAATTAGGACTTCCGAAATCAGCACCACGTGAAGGACCAATGCCGGCTGTTTCACATATTTTTTGTGGATTATTCTGACCAGGTGGGCGATGGGCAATCCACTCAGTACAGTCAACCCAAAGAAGGTACGTTGCTTGTGGTGGTATGCATGAAATATCTTGGATTTGTTCAACGGCTTCGACTGCGATCTGTTTGTTGTAACGTAAGACATCAAGGAGTTTTCTTCGCCATGGATCGCCATCTTTCCAGGCAGCTTCCGATGCCGCGTAGCCAAGTGGATTGACCATAGGGACAAGTCCTCCTCCTGCCTGCCGCCATTGTTTTCTGAGTTGTTCGTTCGGAACAACTGCCGCAGCACAACCAAGGCCAGCAATATTCCATGTTTTTGAAGCAGCAACAAATGTTATTGATCGCTGTGCAGCCGGATGATCAAGACTGGCAAATGGAATATGTTGCACGTCATCGTCGAGGATAAGGTCATCCCAGATTTCATCACTGACAACCGTGACCTGATGCCGTTCACACAGTTCTGCAATTCGAAGCAGTTCACTTCGAGTGAAGACAGCACCTGTAGGATTATGTGGGTGACACAGCCAAAAGATTTTCACATCGGGAGTCATCGCCGCTTCAAGGGCTTCCCAGTCGATTGTCCATCGCTGTGCGATTGCATCTGCATGCATGGGGACCTGCACACTTTTTCGTCCGGCAAGTTTTGGAAGAAATAGAAATGGTGGATAAATTGGCGACAGGGTAAGAATCCCCTCACCAGGCTGAGAAAGAAGCCGGGCGGTAATTGACAGGCCTGTTACGATGCCAGGTACGCCGATGACCCATGATGGATCAATCTGCCAGTTGTGCTGTTCATGGAGATGGTTCTTCAGACTTTGTGCAAATTCAGGCGTGTCGTGTGTATAGCCAAAGACACCATGCGCTGTTCTTCGACGAATAGCATCGAGCACAACATCGGGCGATTGGAAATCCATATCAGCCACCCACAACGGCAGGATTTCTTTGCCCGTCGATGATGACCGATCAAGATAACGATCCCATTTTTCTGAGCCCGTGCCATGCCGAT
>PKCL01000008.1 GCA_002862165.1 Planctomycetaceae bacterium | reverse complement strand
GTGAATGCGACGGCAGCAAGGCCAACCGCTGCGACCGCGGATCCTATTTGCATAAGCTGCCACACCGTCTCGTAATCGATAGGCGGCTTGCCCTGGAGACCATCTGTTCGGTGCCCTGTAAATATGACGAGAAGCGCCAGCAACCCACCAACAACCGACACAACTGTTCCCCAAAGTAACCGAGAACCCTTGGACGCAATGTGAAACCGTGTTGCCTTTGCCGCAATAAGATTCACCAACATGACAAAACCAATGGTTGCACCTCCAGGAAAGGGAAACCACCCTACAAGCGTTGACTCACCGAACACAGTCACCGGGAAAAAGTCTGAAAATGGAACCTGTGCAACCCAACAGTTGAAATATTCAGCTTTCACTTCCGGAAGACTCTTCTCATCTTGAGCAAGTGTTCCCACAAACAGCAGAAATGTTGCTGCAAGAAACATCACAACCGTAATTTTCAATGACCCAAGTGCGCGTAGCCCCTGCCATGCGCCATCCTGTACAGAAAATTCTGTCAACTGACGCAAAGACCAACGCTGTAAAGGCACACTACCTGTCGCCATAATCTAAATCCTTTTTTTCACTCCACTGGTACTGATTTAGCAGTAGCTATTCGCAACGATGCCATGAATGCAAGAAACTTTTTCTGCTCCTTTTTAGCAACGACCGAAGATCCCTTGTATTTAACGAACAAGGTCATCTCCTCAGTCATTGGCAGTATGCCTCCTAAGATCGCCTCCACGTCGTCGCCGACTTCATCACCAGACTCCGTGAGCAAGACAACCGTTGCCTGTTTTCCCTGAACATCAACACTACCGGCTTTCGCCATTGCCGCATCGACCAAACCTGTAATGGTTTCAGTAGACGCTTCTGCATTCAGTTGTTTCTGCCAACGCTCAACATTACTCCGGAGTGTTCCCGCCGCTGGAATGATTGAAACTTCCTCACCGTCACCAATCACCAGTGTCGCAAGACGCATACCGGTTGGTCCCGACAATTCACTCCATCCTGCAGGAAGTTCATAGTCGATGTTCCGAGACTGCTTCTCGTTAGGCCGACGAGTCTGCTGGGCAATATCTCCGGGAGACAATGTCTTTTCTTTCGGAGCAACATATCGGCGTATATCGCTACTCCGAATCGCCGCCTTCGAATTACATCCAGAAACAAGCAAGACCACCAACACCAGGCCGAACCCCAAGACCACCGACATCTTGCTTCGAAGAAAATTCCAAACAAGGCAACAAAATATATGCGGGCGATCCACGGGCATTCCATTCAAAAACACATTGCACTTCAACACACTACAGCTGGAATTCCAGCCATATCTTCTACAAAATAATGTCGACTGAATACTCTATCTTACTGAAGGTACCGCCTCTCTATAAAGATAGGCAATGAAGTTCAAAGCACCCAGCAATACAGCCTAATTGTACAAATTTACCGTCTTCTGCTACCAAAATACTTACAGGCTTACAAACACTTCTGTCACAAGAGACACAAGCAGTCACCGGTTTTCCGAGACGAACACCCAGTACAATACCGTGGTATTTTGTATAACAAGTGGTACAAATTTTCTCTTCGAATGAACATGCTGAACCAACAGGCCAACCAGACAGACTTACACGCGTGGGATAAAGACCATGTGTGGCACGCCTTTACCCAGATGGCGGAATACGAACCTCTTCTTATCGAACGTGGTGAAGGAGTCTACCTGTTTGATACAGAAGGCAATCGCTACATCGATGGCTCTTCCAGCATGTGGTGCAATGTGCACGGTCACCGACATCCTCGACTTGATGCAGCAGTTCACAAACAACTCGACAAGGTCGCCCATACCACCAATCTTGGACTCTCAAATCCGACAACGACGCTACTCGCTAAAAGACTTGTTGAAATAACACCAGAACCTCTGGCTAAAGTTTTTTTCTCAAGTGACGGATCATCTGCCACCGAAGCCGCACTGAAAATGGCATTTCAGTACTGGCAACAGTCTCTTCCATTGCAGGGGGATATCCCGCAACAGCCTGCTCAACACCGAACACGTTTTGTGTCACTCGGTGAGGCCTACCACGGCGATACTCTTGGTGCGATTGGCGTCGGAGGGGTTGATCGATTCACCTCAATTTTCTCACCCCTGACATTTGAAGCTATTCGCGTACCGACCCCTGGCATGACAGCGTCAATGTCCCCAACAGCTGATGGTGGCCCGCGGAGTGACCCGAGCAGTAGCAAAACAACAGCGGCGGAAGCACTGTCTTACCTTGACCAACTTTTCAAACAAGAAGGCAACAGCATTGCTGCACTGATCATGGAACCTCTGGTGCAGGCGGCTGGTGGCATCCTTGTCCACCCACCGGGATTTCTCAAAGCGGTGCGGGACCTTACTCACCGCCATGACATTCTTCTGATCTTAGATGAGATAGCAGTTGGCTTCGGGCGAACTGGGACAATGTTTGCATGTGAACAGGAAGACGTCTCCCCGGACATCTTATGTCTCGGAAAAGGGCTCACCGCAGGATACCTTCCCATGGCTGCAACGATAACAACCGAAAAGGTATGGGA
>PKCL01000029.1 GCA_002862165.1 Planctomycetaceae bacterium | reverse complement strand
CACTCGCTACGGTCACCGGTTTTGTGGCAGTCGGTGCGATTCTCGTTGTCGCTATGCTTGTGGTTCCTGCTGCTGCAGCAGAGCGATTGGTTCACAGGCTCCATCATGCGATTTGGCTTGCAGTGCTCTTGGCTGTCGTTGGTGCTGTTGGAGGCTATCTTCTTGCATGGAGATTCGGTACATCTGCCGCTGGCATGATGGCAGTCGTGTTAGGTGTTGAGTATGTTGCTGCAATTCTTATCGCACCAGATGATGGTGTGGTGGCTCAGCTAATTTCAAAATTATTCTACTTGTGGCGAGTGCAATGCGAAGACCGGCTGGCGTCACTGTGGAGAGCGGAAGAAGCAAAGCAGTTTGTGCAGGAAGGTGGTTTCGCAGGATTTGTGAATCGTTGGCTGTGTGTCAGCGGCCAGTTGCGAAAAGAGAGGGATGTGTTCGTTTTAACTCCACAAGGACGAGTGCATGCTGAGCTCATCGTTCGTTCTCATCGGTTATGGGAAACCTGGCTAGGAAAGCACGTTGATCTCCCAGTCGATCACCTTCACCCGCCAGCAGAGTGGATTGAACATCATCTTGGAGAGCAAGTAAGGAAACGTATTGAGGATGAACTTGGCAATAAAGATATCGACCCACACGGAAGTACGATTCCAAGAGAAAAGAGGTGACTCACTGTTTGTTCTTTCGCAGTTCGATTGCCTGATCAATCGAGAGTGGTTTTGTGACAGAGGATTCATTAGAAAATGTAATTCGTGGGGCATTCCTGTCTGTAGTTTGAGTGAAGTCATGATCGACGTATCTGCTACAAACGGCACTTTCTGACGTCTGAAAAGCCAGTTTCTGTGATAAAGACAGATGAGTTGTTGAGTTTATTTGCATACGAAGCCTGCTGAGGGTATCCCCAAGGAACACATTGTGTAATTCAGCATGGCATCCTAACGGAGGTTTGTTTGTCTATTTTGATGGTGATTCTCCCGGACATGCCGGTGGACATTGTGCTGAAATGACTTTTCATACTCGCGCTGTGCACGGAAAAATGATGCAACTTGTGAAGGAACGTTCTCCGCGAAACCCAGTGCTGATTGCTCTGGTCACCATGTCATTGCTACCCCTTGGGGTGCTAGGTATCGCGATGTATCAATCGGCGCTCTCTGCAATTCAGGCTGCAGCATTTCAGCGGGTTGAATTAGCATCCGATCTGACAGCAAACACTATGAGTCTGGAGTATGCGGAACTCGCTGCAGAGCTTCAGGTGACGGCATCTCTCCCTCGGGTTGAAGCCAGTGCCGCTGAGATGATTTCAGGATTCCGTGATTTTCAGGCAAATCCATCAGGCGAAGAGAGTGTTCGCAAGGATCTTTTGAGCTACTACGCAGCCACGCTGGATACTGAGGACGATGTTCAGAAAGAGAGCGAGAGTAAGGCAAATGTGTTTGTCAATGAGTTGCAGGGCTCTGGCTTATTTCTTCACGATCTTTACGTGAGACGAAATACAAATGAACCAGGCACGAAAGGTCTGTTGAATGATGCGGGCGATGGATCGTCGTACTCAGCGGGCCACGTTGAACTTCATCCTGTGATGCGCAGCATCAAAGAGAGGTTGCGGCTTTACGACATCCTTCTCATTGACGCGGATTCTCGCGATGTGATTTACAGCGTCAACAAAGGACATGATTTTGGCGCCGGGCTTGCTTCGGGTTCGTTGCAGCGAAGTGGTCCAGCAGACGCGGTAGATACCTTACTAGATAGTTCTTCTGCTGATGGCTTCACGTGTGTTGACTACATGCCCTACGGTCCGGCAGGAAACGCTGTTCTTAGTCTCGCTACATTAGTTCAGGTTGAAGATGGTGTAGCTGGAGTTTTGCTTTTCCTGGTCTCGTTTGAGCAGTTAGATCAAACAATTTCAAATAACGGTGTTTCTTCTGGTAGCGTTTCGTATGAAGTGTATGGAGATTCTTGGACACGTGGGTCCGAAGGCACGTCCACCAAGATGCGGCCACACCGTTTCATTTCGGATGAAGCGCAGGAAAATTTTACGGCATTTACAAAGTCAAAAAACTATTCTCTTGGGAGTGGTGACGAGAGCCAAGATTTATTTTGCTCTTCTGCTAAAGTCTTAGTTTGTCCACAAGCGACTGACTCAGATATTGTCTGGATGCTCGTTGCGACAACGCCTAAAACGGAGGTCATGGCATCTGCGTTTTCAGTGAAAGTATTCGGCCAGACGGTTTTTGGTGTGACGGCTGTCGCAATTCTTTTGTCGGCTTTCGTTCTGGCAAGACTCCTCACAAAGCGACATGCAGAGCAGCTACGGCTTGCCGAAATGGTGACAAATACATCAGTACAATTGGTTCAGGCTGATGAAAATCTCCAAGTCGTCTACGCGAATCCGGCCACAGAACAAGCACTGAAAATGCATCCTCAAATAAGTGGTGAGGGAGCCGGCGGCACGCTTGCTGAATTATTCGGTCAGGTTCCAGAAGATTTTGAATTCATGAAAGACTCAGAGAGTCTTCCGCAGGCAATACAGATTCATTGTGGCAGTGAGGAATTAGAACTTCACGTTTCAGCAATCG
>PKCL01000107.1 GCA_002862165.1 Planctomycetaceae bacterium | reverse complement strand
CGAGGTTTGCGATCAGTACAGGTCATGATCGAGGATTGCTTTTCTCCAGCGGTACTCGGCATGTCTGCATTTGATCGATCCGCTGCTTACCAGGCGATGCATGCCACCAGTCATTTTATTGGCCGTGTTGGTGTTGCGCAGGTCGGGCTATGTGCAATGAATCTTGCCCTTTGGGATATCCAACTGAAGGTAGAGGAACAACCATTGTGGAGGCATCTCGGTCCCGTCAGAGATCGGGTGAAGGCGTACAATACCGATGGTGGATGGTTGACATGGACAGTTGATGAGGTGATTGATGATATGCAGCGCATCATCGATCGAGGTTTTGATGCCGTCAAAATGAAACTCGGAAGGTCAGATCCACAAGAAGATTGTGACCGGGTGCAGGCCGTGCGCAAGGCAATTGGGAATGACATCAAGTTGATGGTTGACGTCAATACAGTCTGGGATCTCAAGACCGCGATAACCTGTGGGCAACGGCTTGAAGAATATGACATTGAATGGCTCGAAGAGCCTCTGCATCCGTTTGATGTGCAGTCGCACGCGTCACTTGCCCAAGCAATACGGACTCCAATTTCGGTAGGAGAAACGGTCTATACGATCTATGGGTTTCGTGAATACATTTATCAGCAGGCGGCACACGTCATGCAGGCAGACGTCACAAAATTGTCAGGTATCGAAGAATGGCTCGATGTTGCAGCTCTATGTCAATCACATCGGCTACCAGTTATTCCGCATACGAATGTGCAGCAAAATGTGCATGCCCAGCTTGCTGCGGCAACGGTGAACACCCCAATGATCGAGTGTTGCTACGAATCACTATTCGATATCTGGGAAAACCCAGTCCAGGTTGTTGACGGGCACTACACCCTTCCAGAAGTTCCCGGTATCAATGGGAAGTTGACGGATGCGGTTCTTGAAAAATATCGAGTCTGTTAATGTGAGACTTTCATGTAGTGATCGTGTGTCTGAAAAACCATAGAATTCGGGTTGCCATTCGGCATTGTTTTTCAGGATAGATTTTTTGTTCAACGAAGTCAGGTGTTGTAAAGGTTTTTGTCATGCGAAATGTGTTTCTTGCCCTGCTTTGTCTTTCGGCTATGTCCTCGGTTACTGTACGTGCTCATGATGAAATGTCTGAATTGAAGCGACATGTTGTGAATACGGAAATGGTTGCCCACGCAAAGGTATGGCTTGGTCTTTTAGATTCCCAGCAGCGCGAGTTGGCGTGTTTTATGTTCGAAAGTGATGAGCGACTCAACTGGCACTTTGTGCCGCGTGATCGGCTTGGGCTACCACTGAAGGCAATGAATCTTCAGCAACGTCAAGCAGCGTACGTCCTTTTGCAGACAGGTCTTAGTCATGAGGGGTATCTCAAGGCGACGACTATCATGAGCCTTGAAAGCGTGTTGCAGGAACTCGAGAAAGATCGTCCTGGAAATGATGATCGTCGAGACCCTGAAAAATACTGGTTCTCTGTTTTTGGTACACCCTCAGCATCCAAGCCATGGGGGTGGCGGCTCGAGGGACACCATCTGTCGGTAAATTTTAGTTCTGTGGACGGGGCCGTTGCCGCAGGAACACCTCTGTTCCTTGGTGCAAGCCCAGCAGAAATTCGAAGTGGACCCCGAGCAGGCCAGCGTGTGCTTGCTGCTGAAGAGGATCTGGCAAGAAAGCTGATTCTGTCTTTGCAGGAAAACCATACAGAAAAATCAGTCATGCTGGCCGAAGCCCCAGGGGAGGTGTTCACCGTTCCTGATGCATCGCTTGATCTTGGGTCACCTCAAGGAGTTTTCGGCAAGGAGATGACAGCCTCTCAGCAGGTTTTATTTCAACAGGTTGTTGAACAGGTTGTGCGGACGCTCCGCGGAGAGCTCGCTGACGATGTGCGAGTAGCAATGAGTGGTGAAGCACTGAAAGACGTGTCGTTTGCATGGGCAGGAAGTTTCGAGCGAGGCAAAGGCCACTACTATCGAATTCATGGACCTTCGTTCATTATTGAATATGACAACACTCAGAATGAAGCAAATCACGCTCATGTCGTGTGGCATTCGTTACACGATAACTTTGGCCTCGATACTCTTCGGCGGCATTATGAAAGTGAGCACGCTTCAGGAAGCACAAAAGCGAGACAGAGTGGGCTTTAGCTCATTCAATTGCAGGCGTTCAGAGTCTTGCTCATGATGAGTTCAAACGCATTGTGTTCCTGTTCGCCAGCTGTTTTTGTAACAAGCGGTCGAAGTCGTTCAATCTGTTGTTGAACGTCATTTGCGCCAAGAAACTGAATCCTGCTAAATAGGATGGCAGCCTCGATAACGGCGTGCGAGGCTCTGTTGAATCCCCGAAAGGGACGTACGGAATGAGTTTTCTGAATCGTGGCGTACAGTTTCGAGCGGTCATGCGACGTGTCTGATTTTTCAATACGAAATTCAAATGCTTCGCATGCGTCCTCTAGAATCCATCCACGCACTGTGTCAGCTGAACGAATTCGAAGATCTTGACCGAGTGTCCCAGTCACTGCCTGGGCAAAAAGGAGAACGTTGTCAGTCAGGTGAAAGACTCCCTCGGGCAGAG
>PKCL01000188.1 GCA_002862165.1 Planctomycetaceae bacterium | reverse complement strand
GAATGGTATTACCACATGCGATTTGTTAATGGCATGAAAGGGGTTACTCCAATTCTGGCTGACCTTCCGCCACCGAGCACGCTTCGTCGACCAGATGGTCCGCGAAGTGGAAATCCTACAGTTCGTAGGGCAGTTGCAGCGGGTGAAAAACAAGTTGTGGCATGGACGTATGAGCGCCCTTCTGGTGGACGAGGATTTGGGTTTACTGGCGCGCACAATCATGTGAGCTGGCTTGATGAAAACTTTCGTACGGTGGTACTGAATGGCATTTTATGGACAGCCCATGTCGAGGTTCCCGAGGGTGGTTGTCCATCACCCTCAGTAAGTGATGTGCAAATACAAGCCAACCTCGATGAGGTTGTGCCTAAAAAGAAAGCAACAAAGTGAATTTCATACATGATTCAAGAAGTGGCAACTGGTTCTTGGGTTTCATCACCTGCTTCGCTTGCCAAGCGGCTTGTGCTAAAGTTTCGGCCGAAAAGCCAAATGTCATTATTGTCATGACCGACGATCAGGGATATCCAGAACTGTCCGTGCATGGCAATCCAGTTTTGCAGACTCCCAACCTCGACTCACTGCACGGTGAGAGTTTGCGACTCACGGACTACCACGTAGCACCCATGTGTACGCCGACGCGGGGGCAGCTGCTCACTGGAATTGATGCAGCCAGGAACGGTGCGGCAAACGTGAGCAGCGGTCGCGCTTTACTGCGGCCAGAAATCCCCACGATCGCCAACTACTTTGGCGACGCGGGGTATGCCACGGGAGTGTTTGGCAAGTGGCACCTTGGTGCGAACTATCCATTTCGTCCGCAGGACCGTGGATTTCAAGAGAGTGTGTGGTACCCCTCCTCGTCAATTCCATCTGTTCCAAGCTACTGGGGCAATGACTATTTCGACGACGTCTATATCCATAACGGCACGGAAGAGCAGTTCACAGGTTATTGCACTGATGTGTTTTTTGCCGAAGCAAAGGCATTCATAAAAAAGTCTGCGGCAGCCAATAAACCGTTCCTTTGCTATCTCGCAACCAATACGCCGCACGGGCCGTTTAACCCGAAGCCTGAAGATCGAGATGTGATCACAAAAAGATTAGCAGACCCACAGTTTGATCATCTCGACGAATCCTTGAAGAAACAGCTCGCCAATTACCTAGGCATGATTGTGAATATCGATGCCAACATGGGGAGCCTGCTTGAGTTTCTTGACGACGAAGACCTGGCTGACAATACGATTCTGATTTTCAAAACGGACAATGGCAGCCTCTTGGGACCTCGCTATTTTAATGCTGGAATGCGTGGCAGGAAGACGGAGCTCTGGGAGGGTGGGCATCGTGTTCCGTGCTTCATCCGGTGGCCAGATGGCAATCTCGCAAAACCACAAGACATTGGCGGACTCACTCAGGTACAGGACATTTTGCCGACTCTATTGGAATTGAGCGAAATCAAAGCTGAAAATGGACCAGAGTTTGACGGAATGAGTCTGGCTTCGGTTTTACGTGGTGAACAGCATGTGTCTGATGACCGGATTCTTATTATGAACTACAGCAGGATGCCGGGGTTCGCAAATTACCCGTCGCCGTATAGTCAAACTCAGATGCGAGCTGATCAGGCCGGCGTGCTGTGGAAACGGTGGCGTCTCTTAGAGAATCGTGAGCTTTACAATTTGGAGACTGATCCTCTTCAGCAAACCAATGTCATCGATCAGCATCCAGAGGTCGTCGTGAAATTGCGAAAGCGACTCACTGAATGGTGGGACCGAGTCGGAGCGACCGCGAACGAAGAACAGCGCATCATCGTTGGAACAAAGCACGAGAACCCTACCAAACTATCCGCCACCGAATGGTTGGATGTCTTCATGGATCAGCAAGGACAGGTTCGTAGAGGCCAGCAGAAAAGCGGATACTGGTTGATCGATGTAGCGGAAGCTGGCGACTACGACATAGAACTCCGTCGTTGGCCCAAAGAGGCAGATGGTACGATTCAAGGAACGTTACCGGATGGAACAGGAACAGCGTTACCCATTACTCAAGCGAGCCTTTACGTCGCCGGCCATAACCACATGAGCATTGGTGAAAAAAAGGGCTATCAATTTGAGGGCCTGACCAAGCAAGTTAAGAAGGATGACAAAAGCATCACTTTTACAATGCACTTAAAAAAGGGCCCAACGGCTTTACACACGTGGTTCAGGGGTAAAGACAATACAATGCTCAGTGCGTATTATGTCTATGTGAGTCCCAGAAATGGCGTACAAACCAAATGAGTACATAATATGAGTGTGCAGAAGAACATGGAATGTTCTGTTGAGTATTGGGTTTCTTCTGTGAGCTATAGCTGAGAAAACAAGTGAGTAATCAAGTGAGTAATACCGCACATCGATTGACACGACGGAACCTGCTTCATGGCGCTGGGCTTGCCCTGTCCCTTCCAGTCTTTCAGAGTCTGGGTCAAGAAAGAAACGTTGGAAATCAATCTCCACGACGGTTGGTATGTGTTGGGAATCACCTTGGCTTTTATCCGGGCAACTTTTTTCCAAAAGCTGCCGGCCATAATTATGTTCCCACATCGACACTGAAGCCAC
>PKCL01000389.1 GCA_002862165.1 Planctomycetaceae bacterium | reverse complement strand
CTCTCGAGGACGTTGAATCGAATTTGGAGACATTAGGGCAGTCACACGAGCAGGTGCTCGAGCGCATAGTGGGTCTTCGTGATCAGTTGTCTGTTTGTAGAGAGCGGGTGGCGGGCCTTGAGGCTACTATTATTGCAAAACAGTCTGATAAAAATAGGCAGGACGTAGAGTCTCTTGCCGCAGTCTCAAAAGAAAATGCAACAAGACAAAGGCTTTCTGTTGTTACTCTCGAAGTACTCCGTGCAGGTGATCGATATGCTGAAGCAAGTTTGTTGGCAGAATGCTCCGCTCGTCGCGTTGCTGTGATTGTTGGTCAGCAGTCGGCGATTCGTGCTGCTGAAAAGAAGGCGACAAGCATTGTGAATTGTGCGCGTGAAACGTTGCAGGAATGTAGTTCAATGAGTCATGCTGCCGATTTGAAAAAAGAGACCGCAATGCATCAGCGTACACGCGTCCTTGAGCGATTGCACGATGACTACGGTATTGATCCGGTGGCTAATTTACCGAGTCCGGCAACGACAGATTCGGAAGGCAATGCTATTGAGATTCCAGAAGATCGGGAAGAACTTGACAGCCGGATAGAAGATACGAGAAAGAAAGTCGGAGCAGTAGGATCAGTGAACATCGAGGCGCTTGCAGAGTCTGAGGAACTTGCTGAACGATTGGCAGGCCTTGAATCGCAGCTCATAGATGTTACTGATGGAAAGCACTCTGTTGAGAAACTTATTGCACGAATCGATGAAGAGAGTCGCCGTTTACTCGGAGAAACCATTGAGAAAGTAAGAGCCGAATTCTCGGTTCTTTTTGAGCGACTCTTTGGAGGGGGGCAGGCAGATATAATTCTTGATCCAGAGATTGATCTTCTTGACACAACAGTTGAAATTGTTGCTCGGCCTCCTGGCAAGGAGCCTCGAAACATTTCGTTGTTGTCTGGTGGCGAGAAAACAATGACGTGTGTGGCTCTGTTGTTATCAATATTTCGTTCGCGTCCCAGTCCTTTCTGTGTGCTTGATGAGGTTGATGCAGCGCTTGACGAAGCAAACGTTGACCGATTTGTTGGTGTGTTGCGAGATTTTCTTTCGTCTACCCAGTTTATCGTTGTTACGCACTCGAAAAAGACAATGGCTACCGCGACCACTTTATACGGTGTCACGATGGAAGAATCTGGTGTTTCTAAACGTGTGGCTGTTCAGTTTGAGTCAAATGCCTCTTCTTTACAGACCAAAGCGGCCTGACCAGCGGCGTTACCAAATTCTTCCGAAAGAACGGCTCAAGTCTCACGACATGATCTTTCGATCTAACCTCTTGGATGGTCATGTTTGCTGGAACTGCTTCACTGTGAAGTGGTAACTCAAGCATGAAGCAGGGGGGCCTGCAAGCCACTGTATTTATCGAGCCAAAGGTTTTGCCTTCGGTTTGTGATAAAGAATGCTCTGGCTTGCCTTCTCTTTGTTTTTACCGCCCCTTTCGGAATGTGGCAACGCGGCTACACCGATTGAATTTCCGCGTCGGGGGGGCTGTGTCTCATTACTCTTTACGAGTAGAGGGCTGGCCGAGATTGAGTTTAGACACGAAGACAAAATGGAGTCACGTAATGAAGGTGTTTACGACAGGCCAGGTCGCGAAGATCTGTAAAGTTGCTCCCCGAACCGTAAGTAAATGGTTCGACTCGGGAAGGCTTAAGGGATATCGCATTCCGGGATCGCAGGACCGGCGTATTCCGCGAGAATATCTTATCAAGTTTTTGAAAGAACATGGTATGCCTTTGGGCGACCTTGAAGATGAAGCGATGGCGAAAGTCTTGCTCGTCGGTCAGGATCAATTGCTGATAGAAAATCTTAAGAGACACTTGCCGGTTGAAAATTCATTCAAAATACAAGTGGCTGCGAGTGGATTTGAAGCTGGGATTCAGGCTGAAAGTTTCCATCCGGATTGCATTGTGGTTGATTATGCGATTGGTAGAATCGACGCGCAGCAGATCTGCCAAAATTTACGTCGGAATGCAGAATATTCAGACACAATCGTTATTGCTTTGTTACCAGATGACGGGTCCCAGATCACAGTTGATCGGAATCATGTGAACGAGAGTTTTAAGAAGCCGTTCGATGTGGCTCTGCTCGCCGAGCGTCTCCGGACACTCATCGGATCACGAAAAGAACTTGTCTAATTAGGATTTTAGAAATAACTCCATGCCAGGGGTCGGCAGCTTTTATGGCTGCCGACCCCTGTGTGTTTTATTGGCTCTAACCAGTATGATTAGCACACGATGAATGAACATAGGCAGCAAGTAAAAATGATCGATGTTGGAGGTAAAGCGGTTACAGTGCGGACCGCAATAGCCTCGGGTCAACTTGTCGTACGGTCAGAAACGCTGGATCGAATTCGAAAGGGTGATCTTGTAAAAGGAGATGCCCTTCATACGGCTCGGGTTGCCGGGATCATGGCAGCTAAGCGAACTTCTGAATTTGTGCCCCTGTGTCATCCTCTCCCGCTTGAAGGTGTGGACGTTGATATTGAGTGTGTAAATAGTATTGACAGCTGTCGTGCTGTGGTGATCGTTGTTGTGCGTGTGGTAACCAG
>PKCL01000159.1 GCA_002862165.1 Planctomycetaceae bacterium | reverse complement strand
CGCGAGAGGCAGTACAAACTGCTTGCGCAACATAGAAGTCATTGAACTTTGTTCCTTCTTTAATAAGGCGATCAATGTTTGGGGTTTTGATACCGGACGTTGTTGTGAAGCCCGGGAGATCACCCCACCCCATATCATCCGTGAAAATGAGAACAATGTTTGGGTGATCTGTATCAGTTGCGAACGTGATATTTGGGAGAACACATGTGGCCGCAACGAATCCCATGCAGAACAGTTTTAAAGGATTCGCTTCAAGAGAACTGAGCAAAGCGGATGAAAAGAAATTCAGGTATCGGTGAAGCATGTCAGTCTCGCAATCAACTTTTGGTAATAAAAATTGTCCACAGATCTTGATCAGATTTTACTGTATTTCGCTCATTACCTCGATAGCCAAGTCCGAATTAAGTGACTGTGACCAAGGTGCCTTATGATAGGAAGAATTCTTTCAAGACCATTATTTACCAGTTCAATGGTGCTCGTGAAAAAACTATAAGTTTAAAGAGGCAGACAAAGGGCTACAAATAGAAGAGCATGAGTGTCATGAAAAGGAATTATGAACAGTGAGGTAGATACACGACGTTCATCCCATATTCGTTTCTATGGTTGTTTTCGAACATGCCTACCGCATTCCTCGTATGGCTTCATCGAATTTATGTTACGCGTCATTTGGTTTACGGTTTGACTGAGTGATCAAAAGTATTTCTATGAACTCGGAGGAATGTATCTCACTTCAAAGATGAATGATGAGGCAACGGTATTCCCAAAATTTGGCTGATCTGCTGCAATACCACCAAACATATGTCCAAGAACAGTTTCAGTTGTTAACGCGTCGACGTTAATTATGTCGTCAGAAAAAACGTTTATTCCGGTAGCAGGAAAGAAGCGTGCGTTTGCGCCAAAATAAAGAAGACTAGCATTGCCATCATAAATGTCTGGGAAATCAGCGATGTACTGTTGCTGATAATTGCCAGATGCATCCCTCAACACAGCCGTTATTTGTCTATTGAAACCGTAGTTGTCATCGTAGCTCAACTGACCTGAATTCGGATCGAATGTGTTGGCTGAAATGCCACCAAGAAGGACTTCAGTCATGTCTCCAGAGTTTTGGGAGAAAAGTCCAATTTTGCCAGATTCATACTGATTCATGGCCTGCTTAAAGGCTCCCGAATCAGTCGTTGGATTATCTGTTGTAGGAATGCCATCGGGCCCTATTTCAACGGGTACTGTCCAAACACCCGCTCCATTATAAAAAACACCGGCGAGTGCTACGGTACTTTCAGCAATACCACCCTGACCATCCGGTGAAAGGATCGGGAAGACGTTTAAGTCTCGACGTCGAAATGAAGTAGGGTCTCCACCAAATGGACTCACCGTTTCGTTGTCGTATGCCAACGTGCCTGATGTCATGTCATATGTGATGTCAAAACTACGGATTTGAGATGTGTAGACACCATTACTTCCGGGAGTATAACCACCCTCAAAATTCTGGCCAAAGATTAGTTGGTAGCGGTCGTCGTGTTGTGAGACTCTCTCGAGTCCGCCGCCTGTCACTGCAAAAAAACCACCGTAGTAAGATTCGTCAGTCGAGGCATCGCCGGGTGTTTGGAGAATGGCATTCGACGCTAGTGATGGGTCCGTACCCTTCACCCAGTTTACGAGTGAAGGAAGATCAAGAGCCGATAATGCGTTGTAGGTTGTGAACTGATAAGTCGTCCAATCGAACACATAGCCCCCAACAATAAACAGGGTATTTCCATCCTGATACGATTGAGTATTCGTTGCTGAAAGGCTGGCTATTATGCTCTGATTCAGACCGCTACTTGGGTCTTCTAGCGATCGGCTCCAACTTTCTTTCGTTACTGGATCAATAACCCAAACATCTGTGTTTTGGTACTTCGGTGGAAAATTTTCAATTCCATCACCGGAAAATCCATGAAGTCCATTTGTGCGACCTGCTAACAGAATCCATTGGTCGTTGTGCAGGGCACTTGCAAAAGACTGCAGTGTTGGGACATCTGCTGCCCCCATTTCGTACTCAGAAAACGATAGCGTGTAATCACGAGACCATTGAGATACGGTGCTGAAAGAAGGGGTCTGGTCCTTTGAAGGAGCCGCTGAAATGGTTGATGTGGGACCTGTCCCGTGTTCATTTGTTGCCCAGACCCAGAACGTGTAGGTGACACCGGTCTGTAAATCTGAAAACTGTTTACTCGTTGATGGTGTGACATAGGTTGTACTCGTTGCTCCGTTATCTATTGTGATCGTGTAATTCGAGGAGTTCCCTAACGACTCAGGCACGTCCCAAGCGACGGTCAGCGAGTTTGGTCCCTCCGACTGACCAAATCGAAGGTCTTGCACTATTGAGGGGGCTTCGCTTGACGGTGCATTTTGTGGGAGGCCGTCATCCCATCCAATGATCGCGAATGCGTTTTGGAAGTTTGGCAAGTTTGTTGATTCATCGGGCTTCCACTGGATGCGGTCGCCTTGCTGAATCAAGCGAAGGTTGAGTAGCTTGATGAGTTCACCCGTGTTCGAAGTGCTGACAGGTGCTGAGACATTTGCCCAGCTATTTGTAGAAGGCATCCATTTTTC
>PKCL01000467.1 GCA_002862165.1 Planctomycetaceae bacterium | reverse complement strand
ACAAATGTCACACGAGTGGTATTCATTGCGACACCGCATCAGGGCTCATCACTCGCCTCATTAGCTCTTGGGAAAATAGCATCGCTTACCGTTGAGCGGCCACCAGAACTCACTGCTATTCACGATCAGTTGGTTGCAGAGAACCCGGGCGCCTTACGGCCGGAGTTTGAAGAGGCACTGCCGACAACTATTCAATTGCTTGCACCAAACTCACCACTACTTGAAGCGTTGTACGGCCTTCGACCTCCTTGCTGGGTCACAATTCACAATGTCATTGGTGTGGCTCATCATACGCTGCGAGGTGAGCGGACTGATTGCATTGTCGCTGAATCGAGCGCTCGGCATCCGGGGGCAATAAGTGAACTTGACGTCAAAGCAACGCACACGGGTGTTCACCATAAATTGACGACTATCGCTGAGATTGAGCGAATTTTACAACTCCACCTCGTCGAAACAGGGTTGCGTACAACTGGCAAATAATGGCACGACGTGCGAAGTCTTAGTCTGGTGGGCTGTCTAGAAGGCTTTCTTTTTTGTGCCCTTTACGACATTTTTTGGTACGAATGATTTGCTGAGTGAACCATTGTTCACACATTCGTTCATAAACGGTGATATTGGAGTTTGGTATTGAATTTAGTTAGGTTATGTTCAGGTTGGGGTGGGAGAACATGCATCATTTACTACGGGAGTTTTCTTCTATGAGTTATGTAAAAAAACGGTTGGCAAGCCGGAAAGCATTTACGCTTATCGAACTGCTGGTGGTGATAGCGATCATCGGTGTCCTCGTTGGTCTTCTTCTGCCAGCAGTGCAGCAGGCCCGAGAAGCAGCGAGAAGAAGTCTTTGTACGAGTAACCAGAAGCAGTTAGGGCTGGCGCTTCATAGTTTTGCCGATACAAACGTGGAGCGATTTCCAGCTCAAAATGGCGGTACATGTTGCTGGACAAGTGGGCTTAACTGCAATAACTCAAACAACGCAAACCGGAGAAGTGTTTTTCTCGAACTGTTGCCTTTCCTTGAAGAGGCCTCTGTGTATGAAAAAATGATGGCCGGCTATGGTGGTCGCACCGCAGGCGGTGTGTATCCGTGGTGTCGTTGGGATGATGTATGGAATATCAGTCCTGCGGCATATCGTTGTCCGAGTGATCCGGCAGATGGATGGAAAGACGGCCCAACGAATCCTCGGCAGTCTGGGAATTATGTTGCCTGCACGGGTGACAATGTGCACCAGCACAATGGTCGCGGTACGGTTGGCAACTGGAATGCTGACACGGGCAGGGGAATTTTTTATCCTGCAACGTATGATTCGAGTAATAAGATTTCCTCAACTGGCTGCAAGTTTGCAAAAATCACGGATGGTCTCTCGAATACAATCGCCTTGAGTGAAGTGAGGCACCATCTTGAGACGAGTGGCGCTCCTACGGCGGCTGGAGCAAAAGACAGTATTTTTCAGTACGAGGCAGTTGGTATCACCGGAATTCGGAATAATCCGAGTCTCTGTCTGACCTATAACTCTGGAGGGTACTTGCCTGCTGGGACGACGAGGAAAGGCAAACGAGGAAATTGCTGGCGAGATGGCCAAGTTGGTCGATCGGGATTCAACACGGTGTTACCACCGAACTCACCATCCTGTTCGCAACAAAATAATCAGAATGCTGATGCAACAACTGTTGTCTACCCACCAACAAGTGGGCATCCAGGCGGTGTTGTGGTTGTCATGAGTGATGGGTCGACAAAATTTATTAACGATACTATTGACTACAACGGTGGGTCTGCTCAGGCCCCTCGTAGAGACGCGACTGGTTTAAGCCCGTATGGTGTATGGGGAGCAATGGGAACGAAAGCTGGTGGGGAGTCTGTTCGCCAGCCGTAATGATTTTAGTTTATTTTTCGTCAACAGGATCGATCGTTGATCCTGTTGACCCGTTAGTGCCTCTTAGGCGTGCCAGAAATTTGGGAAGGGAAAAGAATTGTGGAAGTCAAAGTTTTTGGACCACGAGGCTTGCTGCTGCTCACCGCGTGTATTTTTGGTCTGGCCTCAGGCTGTTCTCGAGGGCGGCAGTATCCACCAACACATTCTGTCAGTGGTGTCGTAACGGTCGAAGGTCAGCCTGTTGCGGATGCGATTGTTTCTTTTTTGCCCGACGATGGTCAAAATCCGGCAAACGGTTCAACAGATGCTTCCGGGCGATATGAACTCACATCGTTTACTCGTGGTGATGGTGCAATGGAGGGTTCATTTCGGGTGACGATAGTCAAATATGAAAAAGAGGGTGAAGACAAACCTGCAGTGAGTGTAGAGAAGCCAGCAGTAGAAGAAGTTGAGTCGGGGGAAACAGGAAACGAGGGCTACGTGCCCGCGGGTATGATTGTCTCGCAGTACGACACAGGTCCAAAAAACCTTTTACCGAAGCAGTATGCAGATCAGCAGAAAACGCCTTTGACTGCTGCTGTACGTGCAGAAGAGAATTCGATCGATTTCGACCTGTCCAAGTAAGCCGAGTTTTCAAAACTAGGAAAGGCTAGCGTGCTACACCTGCGGAATCAGGTTTTCATATTCTTCGACAGATGCATTCTCGATGCATGCCTGAATGATCTT
>PKCL01000466.1 GCA_002862165.1 Planctomycetaceae bacterium | reverse complement strand
TACCCCGGCCTGCCGTTCTTTGTCAGTTGTCTGATAGATACTCTCTGCATCCCAGACGCTTCGGCCCGTAATCAACATGGTGCGACTTGCGACACACACTGCGCCGCTCCAAGAGCCCATGTTATACGCGTGACTAAATGTAGTGCCGCGATCTACGAGCTTATCGATATTTGGTGTATCGATATCTGTGTGACCAAAGGCTCGGATGGCTTCGTAAGTAAGATCATCCGCAAATAGGAAAAGAATGTTTGGTTGCTCACCGGCCTTTTGCTGAGCCGCTCGCAGAACACCGCAGAAAGATATGATCAGAAGAAATATTGTTGGAACAAAGAACCGACATAGACCGAAGGCGACTGCACTCATTTTGTTTTTCCCTCTACGAGTTTTCCCACCACAACACTTGATATAATCAAAGCCCAATATACCAATGTTTATTTTCGAGAAAGTTTACCCTATGGAAAACAACATTTTGTTTCGTGCCATAAAAACGTTCACCGTGGTCTTCTTCGTGTACTCAACAACGCCTTTCTCCGCAGCCGAAAACCTTATTATTCCACTGTGGGAGAACGGTGCTCCCGGTTTTGAAAGCCGAAAAGACGAACCCGAAGTAGTGAATAAAGGCAGCATTACTAACGTGCACAATCCTTCCCTCACTGTCTTTGCTCCTTCAAAAGAAACTTCGAATGGAGTTGGGATTATTATTGCTCCGGGTGGTGGGCTAAGAAAATTAGGTATGCGTGGTGGTGGTGAAGAACCGGCACAGTTCCTTGCTGACAATGGCTTTACCGCATTTGTCTTGAAATATCGACTTTCGAGACAGCCCGGTCAGCCATATAAGTTTGAAGAGCATGTTCTCCAAGACGGTCAACGCGCTGTTCGCCTCGTTCGCCATCGGGCTCAGGAATTCCATATCAATCCTGACAAGATTGGCATGCTCGGATTTTCCGCGGGAGGTGAGGTTGTTTCAATCACATGCTATAAACCTGGACAAGGTGATCCAAATGCTGCTGACCCAATTGATAGGGAGTTTGCAAAGCCAAACTTTCAAATGCTTGTCTACCCCGGGCCAGTCGGCATCCCTTCGAAATTACCGAGTGATACCCCACCCGCTTTTATGGTTATTGCTGCAGATGATGATCACACAAGTGTTCTCTTAAACTTAATGCACCACTTTCGTGAACTTCACGTGAACTATGAATCACATATTTTCACCCGTGGCGGACACGGCTTCGGGATGGGTGAGCGATCGCGACGTCAGAGTATCCAACACTGGCCGGAACGCATGCTTGACTGGCTTCACGATGAGGTTCTCAATACCATACCCAAGTGATTATTCGTCGATCTCCTCATTGTTTTCACACATCCAATAAAATCATACCTCCTTGCCAGCAGCTACCATTTCATGAGTTCAGCACAGTCCATTTCTGGCATCCTGACACCTCTTATCGTGCCGCTTCGTGCCGACGGTGAGATTCATGAAGATGAACTACGACGGTATGTTGATTGGTTGATTGAGAAAGGAGTTCACGGCCTCTATCCAAACGGCTCTACTGGTGAGTTCACTCGCTTTACGGCAGAAGAACGACACAGAATCATCAAGATTGTGTGTAAACAGACAGCCGGCAGAGTACCTGTTCTTGCCGGTGCAGCTGAGGCAAATGTTCGTAAAACACTCGAAGCCTGTGAGACATACAAAAACTATGGAGCTCAAGCAGTCGCCATCGTTTCACCATTTTATTACAAACTCTCACAAGAGAGTGTCTTTGCGTACTACAGGGAAATTGCTACCAACAGCCCAATTTATATCACACTCTACAACATCCCACTTTTTGCCAACCCAATCGAATTTGAAACCGTCCTTCGACTCGCGGAGTATGAAAAAATTATTGGCATAAAAGATTCTTCTGGTGACCTCGCAGGCATGACAAGAATGATCGAGGCCATTCATCCGAAGCGTCCTGACTTTCTATTCATGACAGGATGGGATGCTGCACTCGTTCCTATGCTTATGGCAGGCTGTCAGGGAGGAGTACATGCAACAAGCGGTATCGTTCCTGAAATCACACGATCAATATATGACCTCACAACACAGAAAAAATTTGATGAAGCCTTCGTATTGCAGAAACAGTTGATCAAACTCTTTGATAGCATGTTTGATGCTGCTGATTTTCCAGAGGGATTCCGCAGTGGAATAGAATTACGTGGTTTTAATTTTGGAAAAGGACGACAACCACTCACCAAACAACAATCAGCAGCGTTAGCAACTGCTGCAGAAAAAACAAACATGTTGATTCAACAAATGCTCTCAACTCAAGTGGCACACTGAAAACTCAAAATATTTTGTTAACCCATATGACACGAAGTGGATAAACGCATGAAAACGCTTGGATTCCTAGGGATTGATGTCGGCACGCAAGGACTATCAGTCATTTTCACGAATACAGAATTGAAGATTCTCGTGACCGGGGAGGGTTCTTACGAAATGGTTCCAGGGCTTGATCCTGAATGTTACGAGCAACAGCCAAGCGATTGGGAATCGGCTCTCAAGAATGCCATGGCTGATCTGCGAAAAAAAATGTCATCCCTGCAAATTGATATGG
>PKCL01000044.1 GCA_002862165.1 Planctomycetaceae bacterium | reverse complement strand
CAATTGCATGTTGGTAACTGATCTTGAATAGAGTCGAATAGAGCATGATGCTGAAATGGCAGCATCAAATCCAGCTGACAAGGTGACGAACGTAAGTGTAACCGTCGCTGCATCTCCAAAACCGCAGATAGTTTCTCCACATGTAAGGCTCCTCTATGGGTAGCGGCGGTCAGGTATCGGTAAGAGGGTCCACTGCAATCGCATATCAAGTCGCACTAACCCGGAGTACTTTGAATGCGTGATGCCCTTTGCGTGCAACCGCCGATAGCAAGTGCACACAAACATCGACTGTTGGGCATCCACTGAGCATCTAATAGATAACATATAAGGCTTTCGTATGGGTCGTAGCGCAAGCACATTTGCTATACTATGTTGCAGGTCACTAGAAGCGTCGTATTCTTACCTCATCATCATCAGTTAGACAAGTCATCGGGATCGTACGATGGACAAGTGGCGATGTCCATTCTTGAGGAAATGCCAGTATTGCAATCGACACTGGATTCAAATCAAATCCTCAACGATTTTGAACATGAAATTTCTGAACAATACCTGGGAACACGAATCACAGTGGTATCGTCGAATCAAAAAACGTCTCCCGGAGCGATCTGGGATATGGTGTCTGGATTCTTGGGAGGGCAATGGGAACAGTCAGCAAATCCAATCGAGGAAAAGTATCACTTGTGGACTGAGAAATTTCAATGCCGCAATGCAACAAAGAAAAAACCCGACTGGTAAACGACTCAAAATGATGTTGACTTCTTTTTACAAATAAGAACAGGTACATGATGATCGTGTACGGCGGCGAAGATGCATCGGGTTCCCATCTGAGTCGGCCAATCTTGAGACGCCCGACTAGATGGGAAGAGTGGAACACGCCTCGCGAAGGTTGTAGACCAATAAATGATTGGAGGCATACCTTCTACAAGATCAATCCAGCTGAAGTGTATCTGGCCATGCCCAGGGATGGAGGCAAATTCAAGTGGACAGAAAAGACAGATCTTGGATATTTGTTGAATCGTTTTGGCAGTGAAGGCGTCTTTGCACGAGAGCACCCCGAACAAGATCACTATCACACAGGTTATTCTAATTTGGCGTGCGCGTTCTATGTAGCCAACAAAAAAGAATTGGAAGACGCATGTGTATCACTGGACCAGTATCTATTGTTAACTTCAATGGAAACGGTCGCCAAAGAAATCTTGGATCTTCCTACGCTCGATCATACCCTGACAATTGCTTGGATGGATCTGAAGGTATTTGCTGCATGTGTTTCTGAATGCAGTATCACGATATGTGTACAGACACTGCTCGGAACACAAATAAAGACGACAGCATTTCAGCAAGGATGTGGATTCGATGCGAAGAGGTTATAGAAATGCTGTATAGGCATGCTGTATAGGTATGCTGTATAGGTATGCTTTATAGGTATCGGCACAGAAAACGCAGTCAGAATGACTGTGATGGTGGTCTGTTGTTCAACGATGCAGACCTTAACGCAATCGTAAGATCTGGCAAGGAATCCAACGGGATTTTCCGGCAGCTAATGGTTCAAAATGGAATTGAGGACTACCGCTGGGTGTTCGAGTTCGACGATGATTTATGGTCATCGTGTGATGATCGAGAGTACATTGTGAAAAGTGTCAACCCATTGATATTGGTCGACACAACTGACAATAAGGAAATCGAACTGAAAAATTCACGAGCATACCTTTGGGATGTACAAAGACTTGCGTGCGAAAGTGTGTTTGAAGTCGATCCGAAGTACTGGCTGGAGAACATTGCGATTCACGGGATACTGAAACCAGAAGAGGAAGGTACGGACTTACAAAACGTTTTGTGGTCAAACGCGTATTTAAAACGATTTGATATTTTGCAGTCTCAACGATGGACAAGGCATACCCACCTTGGGTGCCTCTTGTATTGGCATCCAACGAAACAAGGGACGCAATGAAGCGTGCAGCCAATTGGCACCAGGTAAACATGTCCAAAAGCTAACCGGAAAGTCATCTTGGCTATCGACACTACATTCATGAATGTTGGATGCTGCTTCATACATGTTTATAATAACATGACTTTTCAGGGTCAACGGCAAAACAAAAAACAAAAGGTCGACAAGGTGGCAAACGTCTCTGCATCTCCAAAAGCACAAGTCAAGAAAGCCTATGTTGTTACCACCTTGTCATTGCGTAAGAAGTGGGGGAAAAAACAGCTCAAACGAGAGATCTTTTCAAAGTTCGAACAGGCAGGTGGTTACATATGGGATGAACTGTCAGATAAAGATAAGGTCACATATGACCTCTGGTCTCTTCGATATGACATTGCTCATGGGTACCTAAAGCCAGCTGAGGTCGATGCTCGAGAGAAGAATCTAAGTAGGAAGCGACGGAAGAAGACACACGCTCCTGGTGATGAGGTATGCTCTGAATGGTGTCACAATGCATGAAGCAAGTGACGACAATTTTTTTGATGACATGAGATTGTTGCTGCAGGCTGATGTAATGGATGAGGCAAACGATGATGTGGCCGACGCGGCTGTGACCGGCGATGATGTGGCCGAGACCGAGCAGGCTGATGTGATGCCTGAGGCGGGTGTGGCCGGCACTG
>PKCL01000326.1 GCA_002862165.1 Planctomycetaceae bacterium | reverse complement strand
ATTCATTACGACAACTGAGCTTAGTGGCAATTTTACGAATATAAAAAACCTCTCCGTTGTGAATAACGCCAGCCTGACCGGAAGCATCTCGACATCTGGCTTCCAGGATTACAACGGCACAACCACATTGCTTGGTAACACAGCCTTGAGTGCAGCAGATAATGTGACTTTCGGTGATAGTCTCGATGGTAGCCACGATCTTTCGATTGACGCCTCGGGTACTTCATTTGCAAATGGTGTCGTTGAATTCGCTGGAGCCGTCGGTAGCACTGCTCCGCTTCGAAGCCTCAGTTTTGAATCTGCTGCAACGGTAGTAGCACTCAATTCACTAGCGATTGATGGCACAGGCGGCAGTGGGCCAGGCTTGCGATTTGGCTCGACTGTCGGCAACATCAATATGACCGCAGCAGGAAGCTCAATTAGTAATGCGGCGCAGGATGGCATTTTGTTTGCCGGCAGCTCTACGGACTCAACGCTCGCAAACTTCACCGTCACCAATAGTGGTGGCAATGGCATCACCATGGCGGGTGGAGATTATGCAAATACATCGATTCGTGATGTCGTGGTCACGACGAGTGGTGCGGCTGCGGTCTCAATGAGTGACGACGGACACGGCTTGTACGCAAATAATGCAACAGGCTTCACTGTCACCGATAGTAGGATGACATCAAACAAAGGATCGGGTGTCTATGTTGAGGGTCTCGCCTCTGACGGCATCACAGTTTCTAATTCAACGTTTGGAATTAGCGGAGAAGGCCTCGCTGCAGGCAATAAGGGATACGGTATTGGGTTTGCGGGCGGCAGTAATCATGTTGCTGACAACAACACCATTGGTGGAAATGATCTGACAGGGTTGTTGGTAGTGTCACCTGTAACGGGTGAAACAGTGTCGAGTGTCACACTCAGCAATAATTGGATCGGCTTAACGCGTAGTGAAGAGCCTGTGCCAAACGGTCAAGCAGGAATCTGGGTTTTGGGGGATGTCACAGACTCAGAAGGTTACACGCAAGGCTTTGTTGATGACGTGACAATACAAGGCAACCGAGTTGAAAATGCTATTTTCAATGGCGTTGAAATTGATAACGCACAGAATGTGACTGTCGGTGGTTACGGCAATGAAGGCTCGAAGCATAATACTATTAAAAACGGTGGACAGTATGGCCTCGCGTTGACCGGTGATCACACTGGAACAGAGGTCCATGGCAATAAACTCTACGGTAATCTCAACAGTGGTCTGTATCTCCGTAACGTCACAGGTGCGACGATTGGTAGAGGTATAGATGCAGTTGGATCGTTGGACATTACGGGGTCGAAGTTTGGCGTGACGGCCATTGGTGATCTGACTGGCACGCAGCTGTCTGGCAATAAGATACATGACAATGCCCATGCAGGTGTCTTTATGATGGGAGCGACAAACTTCGATCTTTTCAGAAATACGATTGAGGACAATGGGGACTATGGTGTTTTGGCATTCGAAGAGTCAACGGGCACCCGGCTTTCAGGAAATAACATTACGAAGAGTCCTGCAGGAATTTGGCTTTCGGGTGCCTCGGGCTTAACTATTGGATACGACGCGACTGGTACACCTGCGCTCCAACGTGTTCCCAATAAAATCTTCGACAACTATAGCGTGGGTATTATTGTTCAAGGAAGCACAGCTGCAGACAATAGAATCCTTTCCAATGACATTTATCTCAACACGTACTACGGTATTCAATTCGTTGGCGGAGCTGTATCAACGGCCCGGCCACCAAGGTTGTTTACTGCGGCCATTAACGGCGATGATGTGAGAATCATTGGTAGGCTCAATGGTCAAGTTAATGACAAATACACAATTCAGTACTTCCAGAATAAACCAGAAGACATAGAGCCTGGCCGATCTCCCGAAGGCCAAAAGCTCGTTCATACTGTGACGGTTGAGGTTCCCTCAGAAGGCTTTGTCAATCTTGATACTACGTTCCTTAAAGAAATCCTTCTAGAATACGAAATCTCCGCGGGAGATTGGATCACGGCGACTGCGACAATATGGAAGAACGATCAGTTGGATCAAACGTCAGTATTTTCTTCCGGCGTGCGTGTCAGAGAAGCACCAGATGTGTAAAAAGGTGTGGTTCGCTTTATTACCATAACAATTTGGCTGAAGAGGGCTAAGTGGCGTTGTGCGATGCACGTTACAACGCAGAGTGCTTTCATCTTTTTACTGTGGATGGTCGCACTTTTAAGCCGACGGCTACCTTAAAAATCTTAAGAAGATTTTGCAAAAGAGAATGGTGTTCGACGGAGTACGAGGTCTCCGTGAGGAAGGTCGTTCCAATCACATTTGCGAAGAGGCTGTAGCCAGAGTGCAATATGTGAAAAAAAGCCTTCGTCCTGCAGTGTAGTGAGCATCGTCTGGTCAGCTGCGGCATCGATGCTCTCACTTTTCCCGTTTCGTTCAATAATGAGGGTGATGTGAGGATTGTTTTGAATAGTCTTTATCGCACCTGCAATAACCTGCGGTTCGTACCCCTCGACATCAATTTTGAGAACATCAACGGAGACGTTTTCTAGTACAGAATCAAGTGTGACAGAATCAATTTCAGAAATACTCAGATCTTCAGGCTT
>PKCL01000512.1 GCA_002862165.1 Planctomycetaceae bacterium | reverse complement strand
GTTGGCATGCTGATGTTTGGGCAGTTTGCGTTTGGCGATCGTCAAATCGAGGAACGTCTGAATCTGGTGGAGGGGCAGTCATCCAACATGGTCTGCCGCACTGATGAAATTGAGCTGGCGTGTGTTCAAGTAGGTCAAACTGGTGAGAAGTCAGAATCTGTGACGGCGATCTCTGGTCGGTTACTTAATGCGAGGGCCGGTGGTGATGCCCTCGTGTTGGATGATCTTCCTTTCGATATCAAAGTGCTCGAGTACTTTCCGAATGCGTCAGTGACACGGGTTGGGCCATTCGCAAAAAATTTGGCAACAAAAGGCCTCGGTACAGGTTGGCTTGCTATGCAAAGACCACCGGAGGGTGGAGTCTCATCGAAAAGTAATGTTGCAGCAGTGTATGTGCAGCTAGCTGACCGAAAGAGTGGTGAAGATCTCGGTGTTTTTCTTGTGCCACAATTTCTGAATGATCGTAGTCAGTTATTTATGGAAGTAGACGGAGATGTTTGTGATTCAGTTAAGACAGCCTTCGGGCAATGGCGGTTGCAGTTACGATTCCGCCGGGAATACAAGACGTACGAAGTAAAGCTCGATGATGTCCGACGGATAAATTATTCGGCAAGTGAGACCCCTCGCGACTATTCCTCGTTTGTGACGTTCACCGATGAGTCAACCGGAGCGGAACAGCCGGGCCGCATCTGGATGAACAATCCGGTCAGGTACCGCGGAGAAACCTTCTATCAGAGTAATTATTCCAAGGTGCAACTTGCAGATGGCAGCATCAGTGAGATGACGGGCTTACAGGTTGTGGAGAATGCAGGTTGGCTGATTCCATATGTTGCATGCGTGCTTGCTTTCTGGGGCATGTTGGCTCATTTTGGAGGAACCTTTGTTCGATTTGCAGATCGCCACGAACGAGAAGCGGCGAATGAGGAAAAAAATAGTGAGCGTGGGTCGTTCACTGATACTTCAACGAGTGCGAGTAAGAAAGAGATTCGACGTCAGGGTGACCGCACGAGGTCATTGAAAGACAGATATTGGGTTGCGCCAGTGCTTGCGATCTCTCTTGTTGGATTGATTGCAGTGCCAGCCGCACGGGTAAAGAAAATATCTTCTGATGAATCAGATTGGAAAAGTGCTGGTGAAATTCCAGTTATGCATGAAGGCCGTGTAAAACCACTTGACACTGTTGCACGCAACACACTGCAGTTACTGAGTAATCGAACGTCAGTGAAGATGCCAACCTCTGAAAAGGGGCCACGTGGGACGGTCTCAGCAAGTCAGTGGCTTCTTGCCGCGATGGCAGATGCGGACTGGGTCGGAGATGCTCCTGTTTTTCGGATTGATGCGCGTGAGGTGCTCGATTTGTTTGATCTGACCCGGCGGTCTGGGCATCGATATACCTTGAATGAATTGCAGGGTGGTCGAGAAGCTCTTCAAAAGCAAATTGCGAAAGCTCGGGAGGTATTGCCAGAGAAAAGAACATTCTTTCAGAAAAAATGCGCTGAGATTAATCGAAAGATGATGGTCTACGATGTCATTCGGTTTGCCTATGACACGCCGGCACCACCTCGCATTGATGCCTCTGATGAAGAGTCTCGGCAAGCAGCAATCGAGCAACTACGTTTGACCATTCAGCGTTCCCGGCTCCTTGATAAGGAGCATCCACCAGCGGCTATTCCACCAGACGGTGTTAAAGATCCGGAGCAGGTGGCGGCAGGCCCGGCGGGTGAATGGCAGTCGCTTTATTCTGCAGTCACTAGAGCAATGGTAGCGCGGATGTTTGATGGCCGAGAAGGTCAGCCAGCCTATCGGCCAAATCCAGCGATCTTTCCATTTATGGAGCTTCTCGCATCAGTCGAAAAACAGCCGAGTGTTTTCAATGCAAAATTGGTTGACTATAAAAACGCCATACGTCCATTCCCGGTTGTCCAAGAGACAACAGATAAAACTGCTTTTGAGTCTTGGTATAACGGATTCAACCCAACATCAATTTCTCGATGGCTGTATCTATGTGCCATTGTGCTGTCTTTTGTCAGTTTTCTCGCCTGGCATAAGCCGCTGAATCAGTTCGTGACCTGGCTTCTTATTGGAACACTTCTTCTTCACACCTTTGCAATTGGTGCCAGGATCTGGCTGACAGGCCGGCCACCGGTAGTGAATTTATATTCTTCAGCAATTTTTATCGGTTGGGGATGTGTTGTTGCAGGCCTGGCTCTGGAAGTGCTGTTCCGTATGGGTATCGGGAATTTAGCTGCTGCGTTGTCTGGAGCCTTAACCTTGATGGTCGCGTACGGTCTCGATACTGGTGACACCATGCATGTGCTTCAGGCAGTGCTCGATACACAGTTTTGGCTTTCCACGCATGTCGTCACGGTGACGCTTGGATATGGGGCAACGTTTCTGGCGGGTCTGCTCGGGACGTGCGCTCTTGTGCACCGAATGTGGGTAGGGAACGTCAAAACAAAGCACTCTGATGCGAAGACTGTGGCACGGGTACAAGACCGGCTCTATCGCATGACGTATGGAGTTGTGTGCTTTGCGCTTTTCTTCAGCTTTATCGGTACAGTGCTCGGTGGGTTGTGGGCTGACGACAGCTGGGGCCGCTTCTGGGG
>PKCL01000514.1 GCA_002862165.1 Planctomycetaceae bacterium | reverse complement strand
TATAAATACCAGTCGCCGGCCTATTGTCTTCATCGAGGCTCGGCACATGATTGACTGAGTTATGTGGACCAGAACAGAACTCCCACACACGATCGGTAATCTGAATTGCGAAACTATTATGCAGATCTCCTGTCATCACAAAAACTGGACGTTTCAGCGTATCCCAGAAAGCAATCAGCTTTTCTCGTTCATCAAGGAAAGCAGTCCACGCTTCTTCCTTGTTTGAAGCTGCTTCAAAACCACCAGCCCCTCTATGGGGAATCATAAAGGGAACTGATGACACAACAAAAAAGAAATCAGCGTCACTTTGTTGCATACTTTCCATAAGCCAACGGCGTTGATCCATGCCGAGCATAGTAAGGTCTGGTTGGTGCGGTCGTCGGATATCGTGCATCTGCCTCGCCCCACGGGTATCCAGAAGAAAAAATTCACAGTTTGCGACTCGAAAGCTCCCATAGCTACGACGACCAATTGAGTATTCCACTTTTCCATCAGCAACTGGTACGGGAAAAATTCGGACTCGGTGCTTATCGAGAACCTCACGGATTTCATACACCCGTGAATTTGGATCGCCGAGCGCATCGTCGTCATATCGCAAGTCGTTCACACCAGCCTCTGGAGTTCCCCAATGCACATGAAGGTTCAGCATTTCATCTAGAGGCAGAGATGTAAAATCTGCTTTGGTATCAACAAGAACATCACTGCCAGTTGAAAGCTCGGCCTTACCATGGTGAACAGGGTGTGGATACGCCGCTGGATTCGCCCAGCCGAGGTAGTCAAGCCATGCCCGAGTACCAATATCACGAAACACCGCACGGCGATTCCGGCGACCCGTGCTCCCCGCACCCCAAATATCATTTACCAACTCATGATCATCAAACGTAAAAAAACCAGGCACGTTTCGATGCCATGCTGAGAGATTCGTACCTCGATCGAGGTAGAGCTTGTAATTTTCCCACACACCAACAATTGTTGGCATGTCACGGACAACTTCCGGCAGCTGCTCGACATCGACTCCTTGCTTCTCTGCCCACGCTTCAATCGGTGTTGTACGGAGTTCTTCGTACAACCAGTCTCCGTTCATGATCTGAAAATCAACCTCATCAGCGTGTTTATCAAGTAATGTTGCATACGTCGGCAGACTCGGACCAATTCCATGTAACGGGTTCTGATTTGCACAGGAACCAAATGTAAAAGAAAAGTTATAAAGCCCACGAGGATTATGGGCCGGATCACTCAGTGCTTTGCTGTCAGGGAGTGTTTTAAATGTTGCGGGTACACCAGCTGGATTACCATCGATAAAGACACTGGCCACATACTCTGTATCTGGATCAAGACCATGAAGCGTTGTCCATCCTGTGAAGTCGTGGGCGGCTGTCGTTTCAACACTCTCTGAAACATTATTGAGTGATGCGGCATTTTCGCCATAACGAAACTCAATCGTTCCTGTTCCATTCGTACGAGCCCACACCCGCACACTCGAACTCGTAATCTGACCAAGAAGTGGCCCGTGCGTCACAACGCGTGTTGTTGCTGCAAGGCAATCAGAAACATAAAACAAACTGCTGGCGACCAGCACACACCACAGAACGACAAAGCACGAAACAAGTACTTTTTTCATAATGATTCAATTTCTGGAATAAGAGAATAAAGAAGGTTTTTCCATCGAAGACACAGGAATATGATTCTTCTTGCAGTGTACTCATTCCGGGGAATCATCAAGTATGCCTGTCTTTATGAAATCGGCTCGCTCAGAAAAACGCAGCACCAAAGAACACCTTGCTCATGAGCCGGGCTAGCAATGTTTGTCTCGGTTCGTCACGATATCGACATGTTGAAGCATGCCCTTAAAATTGATGATCTTGCTGAAGAATTTCTTCGGTGTCCTGATCGGCATGGCACGGGCTCAGAAAAATGGGATCGTTATCTTGATCGGTCATCATCGACGGGCAAAGAAATCCTGCCGTTGTGGGTGGCTGATATGGATTTCCAATCGCCCGATGTTGTGCTCGATGCCATTCGTCAAAGAACAGCGCATGGTGTCTTTGGCTATACACATGACACGCCTGAATTTGCACAAAGTCTGACAAATCATCTCCATAAACAACACAACTGGCAAATTGATCCGTCGTGGGTAATCGGTGTACCCGGCATCGTAACAGGCCTGTCAATTACCGCCCGGCTTCTTTCTCAGCCTGGTGAGGGGATTCTTACCCTGTCACCTATTTATCCACCATTTCTATTTCTTCCGAAACTTGCAAAACGAAGAAGTGTGCCAGTTCCCATGCATGCAGATGCACGCGCACAGCGATGGACAATCGACTGGGAAGCTCTTGAAGCAGCATTGACTCCCGATGTGAAAATCTTTTGGCTGTGTCACCCACATAATCCTACAGGTGCTGTCTTCACTCGAAGTGAATTGCTTCGAATTGCAGAACTGTGTGAACGGCATCGGGTCACGGTTGTCAGTGATGAAATCTGGGATGACCTTATCCTCGACGATGACGTGCAACATATTCCGTTTGCCAGTCTTGATCATCCGGCTGCACAGCGATCAATAACATTTGTTGCTGCTTCAAAAACATGGAATATTGCAGGCCTTGGGT
>PKCL01000181.1 GCA_002862165.1 Planctomycetaceae bacterium | reverse complement strand
GGCATGGCGAAGCGAATGATGAGAGCCATGCAACAACTGTTTGGAAGGGTTCGCGGCGGCTTGGCAATCTGTGTAGTTCTCATTGGAATTTTACTTGCTGCAAGTACAGGCATCATAGGAGCTTCGGTCGTTTTGCTTGGCTTAATTGGCCTGCCAGTGATGCTTCACCAAGGTTATGCAAAGTCGCTTGCTACTGGTACCGTTTGTTCTGCGGGTACACTCGGGATACTGATGCCACCGAGTATCATGCTTGTCATTATGGCGGACCAAGCATCTGTTCCAGTAAGCGATCTCTTCATGGGAGCGATTCTCCCGTGCGTTCTGCTAGCTGTTTTGTATGTGTTCTATTTAGTTTTTATAGGAAACATCAGGCCGGAAGACGTACCACTTAGCAGCCAGAAAGAGGGTTCAGCAAAAGTATTTCTCGATATCATACTCGCGATTGTTCCGGCTTTTATGCTTATTTTTGTCGTCCTCGGATCAATTTTTGCCGGAGTTGCCACGGTGACAGAGGCCAGTGGTCTTGGTGTCGTTGGTGCAAGTATTTTAGCAATCACACATTGGTTATCCAAGACGGATCAAGCACACCAAGAAAAATTTGACTACCGTACAATTCTCAGCGAAGGATGGCAATGCTGCGTCGATGCCTTTTCTCTCACTGGCTCCATTGTCGGTATCCTTATTGGCGCGACATGCTTTGCATTTATTCTTCGTGAGTTGGGTGGTGATAAGCTCATTCAATACGGACTAGAAAGCTTGCCGTTTGGTCCGTTTGGTGTTGTTGCGGTCGTCTTGGGTATTATCTTTTTTCTGGGTTTCTTTCTTGATTGGATCGAGATCACAATTATTGTTCTGCCTCTTGTTGTGTCGACCATTGGAACAATGGATTTTCAGTTTGTTGACCCAGCACTCTATGAGCGTCATGAAGATTTTGTCGCGGCCCGTACGATAGCGAATACTGTTTGGTTTTGTATCCTGATGGCAGTGTGTCTTCAGACTTCTTTTCTTACACCACCTGTTGGATTCGCTATTTTCTATTTAAAGAGTGTCACTCCACAAGAAGTTAAACTGAAGGATATCTACAGGGGTGTTGTACCGTTTGTAATGCTTCAGCTTGTTGGACTAACCCTTGTTTTTTTCTTCGGGAAGTTTTTAGTGCTCTGGTTGCCACGCTATATCTACGGCTGATAAATCAACAGTTGACTAGCGTCGTATAAGCATCAAATGCTACTGTGAAGAGACGCTGCAATTTCGCGTGCCAATCTCTGTTCAACAAAAACGGAACCGATTGCAATGACAAAACACCAAACTGAGAATCCGACGCACTGTGCTGTAAAGTCGACTCCCGAATCGATCAGGAGCCCGGTAAGTCCAGGCCCAATGGCTGTAGAAAAAACCATGATCGTAGTTGTGAGGGAACGTATTGAACCGAGATGTTGAGTTCCATAAAGAGCAGGTAATACCGCACCCCAAAGCGCACTCGACATGCCCATCGTGACTCCCATTGAACCGAGTGCAATATACCAAGCCGTTACGCTTGTCGCCTGACTTATGAGTGCCATACCAAAACCAATTGGTAGTAATAAAAATGGTATGAGTCGATATCCTCCAAATCGGTCAACAGCCCAGCCGGCCCAGAATGATGCCATTACACCTGACAGTGCAAAGCATGTAAATCCGGGAGACATCGCAACAAGATCCCATTGTTTTATTTCAGCAAGATGAGTCTGGTTAAAGAACAGTACGGTGCCCATCAGACCAGGCGTGAGAAGTGTCGGCAGGAGTGCAGGAAGGAGCCAGTGACGAAGAGCCTCTTTACGGACCCAGTGCCGTCCCTGAAGTCCGGACAGCACATCGTGTTCGGTTCGTTGTGCAGGCACGCGATTCGTTCGGAGAAGTACCGCTGTAAGAGGCATGAAGATGAGGATTAGAAAAGAAGCGACACAGATCCACAAGGCTTGCCATCCAAACGTTTGGATAACGATAATTGCTGGTGCCGCAAATAAAATCTCACTTGCTGGATATCCAAGATTTGCGAGCGCAACCGCTCGACCGCGATGATTGACAAACCATCGACCAAGAGTGGTCATTGCAATGTGTCCAAACATGCCTTGCCCACAGAACCGAAGTAAAAATAATGACCCACCTAGAATCCATGTGGATTGACCCCATGCCATACCGATAGCTGCGAGTGTGAATAAACAGGCTGTTCCTAACGTCACAATTCGTGGTGGTACACGATCTACAATTGAACCCTGCCAGAACATGATTACTGCTGAAGCAAGAGTCGCGAGTGTATAGATACCTCCCCAGCCTCCGTCAGAAAGATTAAACTGCTCTTTTATGGATGGTGAGCAGAGAGAGATAAACCATGTCTGCCCACCGGTAGATGCAAACGTGAGAAGGAACCCTACGGAGAGCCAACGAATATTCTGAATTAAAAAGTGAATCATAAAAATTTGGAGTTCTAGAAAGAGTATCCGAACACCTTCTGGTATTGAATACAATGGGAACTCGTATCACGCGTTTTTATGATAGTACGACCATTACTAGTCTTATAGCGGTGAAGTGATTTGCTAGCGGATCATCGAGAGACAGTTTTATAGATGTC
>PKCL01000150.1 GCA_002862165.1 Planctomycetaceae bacterium | reverse complement strand
ACTGATGCCGGGCTTCGTGATCGAGCAATTTTGGAACTTCTTTATTCTTCAGGAGTTCGCGTAGCAGAATTGGCTGCCATAAATGACACTGACCTCGATCTTGAATCCGGAACCGTCAAGGTATTGGGTAAAGGACGTCGGGAAAGACTTGGAATTGTTGGATCTCATGCGAAGACAGCTATTCAGCGATGGCAGGGTGTCAGAAAAAGATTTGGAAAGCTTCAATCAGTCCTTCATGTCCACCCACTCTTTATCAATAAATTTGGCGGGCGGCTTTCAGTTAGAAGTGTCGGTCGTTTATTAGAAAAGCATCTGGCAACTGTAGGGCTCAACAAACGAGCAAGCCCCCATACGCTCAGACATAGCTTCGCTACCCATTTACTCGACGCCGGTGCAGACATTCGAAGTGTGCAGGAACTTCTGGGACATAAAAGCCTTGTCACCACGCAGATTTATACCCATGTCACAACAAGTCGACTTCTTGAAGCTTTCGAAAGTGCGCACCCGCGGGCTCAATAGTTACCGCTATGCAAGTCCTCGTCGTACCGCCCAAACAGCGGCCTGAGTCCTGTCATTAACAGATAACTTTCGCAAAATATTCTGAACATGCTCTTTCACGGTTTCAACACTGATAGTTAGAGATTTGGCAATTTCTTTGTTGGGAAGCCCTAATGCCATGTGCCGCAAAACCTGCATTTCTCTTTGAGTCAACGGAATATCTGGATCGGGCGTCGATATACGATTTGCCATCGTGGTTGCTATCCTTCGCAACTCTCCCGAACGCATTGGAAGTTTACCGGACGCGGCTCCCGTCACTGCGTCGAGTAACTCTTGGCGGCTGCAACCCTTGAGCAAGTAGTCATGCGCCCCAGATGCAACGGCCCTTGCAACATATGTAGGGTTATCAAATGTCGTAAGCATGATACAACTCACACCAGGAGCATCAGCACGAATTTTCTCCAGTGCGATGAGACCATCTGTCCCAGGATTCATTCTGACATCAAGCAAGATGACGTCGGGCTTATGCTTCTTTGCTAGCTTGACCGCTTCTTCACCGGACCCTGCCTCTGCGACTATTTCGATATCTGTGTTATCAAGAAGACTCACGAGTCCGCACCTGACCACCTCGTGGTCATCAGCAATGATAATTCTTATTGGCTCTTCTGTCATATAGAACAAGTATTCACAATCGAGACGCACACTGTTTGAGACTTAATGGCATTTTCAGCTACATATTTCAATGAATCAAGGTTATGCCTCAATTTGGTGCAAAAATTACCGGACATATTCAAACGAATACGCCCACGCAATCGTGGACAATTTTTACAATTAAGAGCCAAAGATGCTTGGCGAGTTACTAATTAACAAGTACAAAAAAATACCAATTTACGTCGAAGGCCTAAATATTGGGGGTCTATGCGAGTCTTTCTAAAGGCTCAAGATCCACGGGTATTAAGTTTACCAACTAGTACCCTTGGCCTGAGTGTCAAAACGTTTATTTAAATTCACATCAAATCGACCCACTATGTGGGGGTAACTCAATCGGGGGGACAGCATGTGCGACCAGTCAAACCCTACTGCAAAGGATTTCTTCGAAACGTTTCATTGTGCGAACACACACGCCGGAGTTCATTGTAAATTGGTCAAGGAGCTGCTGGTTCAGAAGCCATACTGAAACTTGATCACACCAATTATTGAGACAGAGTCTCATCGTCTCTCATGATGTCCAACAATGGTTGAGCACCTTGATTGAGCAACTCTGCCGCAACCTGGCGGCCAAGCAACATTGCACTCTCAGAATCGCCCACCTTTGACGAACAGGTCGCTGTGACTGTTTCGATCTTACCCCGCCTATCAGATAACACACATCCACCCAGGGACAATTCCTTGCCTTCTTCAAACCTTCCCCAACTGCCAATGGGCGCTAAGCATCCACCCGCAAGAGCTGATAACAAAGCACGTTCTGCAACCGTTGCAAGGTACGTCTCAGGATGATGAATTGGTCTAAGTAATTCACGAACACGGTGATTTGTAGAGTTGATTTGGATTACTAACGCACCTTGTGCAACAGCAGGCCAAAAATCTGGTGGACGCAAGACGTCTGAAATCCGCTCCTCGTGGCCAAGTCGCTCAAGGCCAGCAGCGGCAAGAATAACAGCATCTAGCTCGTCATTGTCGAGACGCTGGAGCCGCGAATCAACATTACCTCTTATTGGAACAACTTTGATATCCGGGCGAATCGCTTGAACCTGAATTCTACGACGTACACTTGCTGTACCAACACGTGCTCCCACTGGTAAATTCGACAAGCCGGCGCCTTCTTTGCTTACTAAGACATCAAAAGGGGTTGCCCTTGGAAGGACACACGCAAACTCGAGTCCTGATGTCATAGCCGTTGGTAGGTCTTTCAGACTATGCACCGCTAAATCAATGCGATCTTCGAGAAGAGCTTTTTCAAGTTCACGAACAAAAACTCCATCGTTTCCAATTTGTGCAATTGGAACAGTCTGTTGCTGATCTCCACGGGTTGCCAGAATGACTTCTTGTGGATCAAAGCCAAGATCACTCAATTGATCCCGTACATGTCCAGTTTGAGTTCGAGCGAGCTGACTTCCACGGGTTCCTACCCGTAAGA
>PKCL01000475.1 GCA_002862165.1 Planctomycetaceae bacterium | reverse complement strand
CCAGTACAAGACGGCGGCACGCTTTCACCGAATGGTCCTCGCAGGGAATAGATCTGTCCACCTTTGCCAATACGAAGCGTAAAGGAATCATTCTCATCCTGATCGTGTTGAATCTGGGCATGGAACACCTGTTTTTCATCAAGGCCTTCAGCCCAGAGGCTCGTACTCGGCGTGTAGTCGAGAGAAATTGATGTCCGCCCTTGTGTGTCCTTGCTCACGGTTGCAACTGATGGCGGAAAAACATCAAGTAACGTTTGGTCGGTTCTTTCTGCAGCAGATGCCGTTATTGATTCAAGGAAGCAGAAGTTCAGAAGGTAGAAGAGGCAGCCGAAAGTGATCCAGTGGGCAATGAATGCAAGGCAGCAAAATTGTTTCATAAGACGTCGTGAGGAAGATCAAGAGAATGCTGCGTTGACAGCAATGGAGGTGGGCAGGAGTGAAGACATTTATACTCATAAAATGATTGCTAGGAGTCAATCATGTGTATGCCCGATCAATCCTCATCGGCCGTCGCGTTGTGACGTGAAGCACTATGTGTTTGGTAAGATGCCTTTTTGATATGCCTGGCTCACTGCAGCCGGTGCGTTTGAAACACCAAGCTTTTTGTAGATATGTGAGACGTGTGTGTCGACGGTTGAATAACCGATGCCAAGTTGCGTCGCGATCTCCTTTTTCACGCATCCCTTTCCGAGTAGAACCAGGATCTCATTCTCACGTTCTGTTAAGCCGTTTACGTTGTCAGGCTTTTTTGCCGTCATTTTCGTCAAAATAAACTGAGCAATGTTTTTGTCGAGTGAGCCGCCGCCTTGAGAAACGGTACGGATGCTTTCGGTGATCTCTGTGAGTCGGGCTCCTTTGAGAAGATAGCCAGAGACGCCGGCAGAAATTGCCTGCATGATGTCCTCAGGTGTATCGGACTGTGACAATACAATAATGCGTGTCCCCGGACTTGTTGCGTGAAACAGTGGAATTGCGTCAAGACCGCTCATGCCGGGAAGACGAAGGTCGAGCAATACAACGTCAGGCCGCTCTGAGTCTGCTGTGTCTTTGAGTGTGCGCAAAGCAATCTCGGTTGTACCGAAAGCCCCTGTCATACTCATGTCAGAGGTGTCTTCTATTGCCAGTGCTATGACAGAGCGATACTCCGTATTATCTTCAACAACCATGATACGAATCACGGTGTTATCTTTATGGACGGTCATGGATTTTCTTCCTGGATTTCATATGGCACTCCTAAAACCAATGGGGCCTTATTTTTGTTCGCAGTGTAACGCGTGTTCCGCCTTCTGGTACGTCGGTTGTGACAACTGTGCCACGAAGAAGGCGAGCACGACGAAGGAGTGAAGCAGGTGAAGTCTTCGCAACCTCATCATCCTCTGTCTGAATCCCGCTGCCATTATCACTTACGGTGAGCACAATCGTTCGAGGGTTCGCCTCAAGGTGTGTTGACACATGGGTGGCTCCCGAATGACGAATGACATTTGCAAGGCATTCTTTGAAAAAAAGTGCTACACCAATCTGGGTTTTAGGATCGAGCGATGTAAGGTTTTCTTCTCCGGTAATGTGGACGGTGTAGTCTATGTCGTTGAGTAACCGCTCTGAAATGCGTTTTATATCAGCTTCGAGACCTTCGTAGAGCCCCTCTGATTCGAGAAGGTTCACGCATGACTTTGCCGCTGTTCCACTTCGGTGTGCCAGGTCTCGAATTCTTTGGAACAGTGGTGAGAGCTGCTCTGGGTCATGAATTTTCGTGTTCGCAAGGTCACTGCAGAGAGATATTGCATGGAGGTTTGCTCCGAGTTCATCATGGAGGTCGGCAGCAATCTGTTCACGGGTTCTGTATATGGTTCGTTGTTTCAAAAGTCTTTGCGCAATGGCAATTGCTACAATGATGGCGGCAAGCAGGCAGCTGAGCCAAAACAGACTTTCCAGCGTTGCTCTCTGGCCCTGATATGCCGTCGTAAGTGCGGCCCGGATGATGGGGCGTTGGGTTTCGAGATCATGACGACGAGCAAGTTGTCGCAGCCATACGCGAGTGGGCAGTATCGCTCCGTAGTAATTATTGCCATCGGTAATTGCCGGGAGGCGGTCTCTGCGAGCAATTAGTTCTGGTTTCAGGTTCGTTGTGACTTCGCTCGAGACCGCGACGTTTTTCCCTTCACTAAGGCATTCGATCTCTGCAAGCCCAATGCAACCCAGAGTGTCACCAGGCACCTGATCTGGTTCGAAAATAATCATTCGGATGAATTGGCATTCTACAGGTGGAAATTGGAGTCCAAGGATCGGCCCCGCATCGAATTCTGTTTGAAGACGGTATTCAGTGAGTGCTTGGGCGTCTGTGAAATCAACAGTGTTCGCTCCAAGAATTCGGAGGTGGCGAGGCAGGCCAAATTTGTTTGGGTGTGCTTGGGGGACGTTGTCACTCACATCCGTAGCATGGAGATACACGCCATTAATAAGCGTTGGCTGCCCAAGGTTGATGTCGATATGACACGTGTCGCTATCGAGATAACTCGTTGGATCAGTCGGTACGTTTGTATAAAAAGCGGTACTTCGGGTGCCCGTGTTTGCATCCATCACGTAAGGAACGACGCCATCCACCAGGAATTGTGGATTTCGTGCCCCTTCCGGCGAGTT
>PKCL01000153.1 GCA_002862165.1 Planctomycetaceae bacterium | reverse complement strand
TGGACCATCTTGCGACCAGATTCCTGCAAGAAGGCCGTAGCATCAAAAGCATGATCAAGTACATCGTCCTATCCCGGACATACCAGATGTCGAGCCATGCCAACCAGAGGGCAAAAGAATTGGATCCAAGCAATCTGCTGTGGCACCACTACCCCCCGAGACGACTACAGGGCGAAGCAATCAGAGACTCTCTCCTCACACTTTCCGGCCACCTCGATACAACCGCGTTCGGTCCTCCGGTTCCAATCCATCTGACATCATTTATGAACGGCAGGGGGCGGCCCAAAAAAAGTGGCTCACTTGATGGTGATGGTCGTCGCTCTATTTACATTTCCGTGCGGCGTAATTTTCTTTCACCTTTCATGCTGGCATTCGATACGCCAACTCCATTCAGCTCCATGGGCCGGCGTAATGTCTCAAACGTTCCGGCTCAACCCCTGATTCTTTTGAACGACCCCCTCGTCGTTGAATTAGCAGACGACTGGAGCAAGCAAGCAGCGAAAAACATTACCGGCACTGGCTTCGACGCCGCCTCCAAGCGGATCGAATGGATGTACCTCTCGGCATTCAGCCGTTATCCAACCAAACAAGAAACGGCGACATCCCTTGCGTTCCTGTCTTCAAAGGCAGCCGACAGCAAGTCATTCGACTTTGATGACATCTACTGGTCAGAACTGGCTCATGCTCTTGTGAACACGAAGGAGTTCATATTCCTACGATGATTCACCACGACCCATTTCCTTGCCACCAACACAGGCCCAGCCCGATGAGTCGCCGCGGGATGCTCTCGCAATGTGCAAATGGGTTTGGTGCAGTGGCACTTGCAGCTCTTCACGCTGACCCAGCATTTTCATCTGACTCAGTACCAAGAACTACACCCGTACAGGCTGGTCATGGGCCGCATCATAAGGTTCGAGCAAAAAACATCATCTTCCTGTATATGGATGGCGGCCCCTCACAGGTTGACACGTTTGATCCGAAACCACTGCTCGAAAAATACAACGGTAAAGATCCTGGTGACCTATTCAAAGTAGAACCGACTCAGTTCAATAACAATGGAAACCTGCTTGCAAGTCCGTGGAAATTTAAACAGCACGGCGACTCTGGCATTCCCGTCAGTGAACTCTTTCCGCACGTATCTCAGTGCGTTGATGAACTTGCTGTTATTCGATCGATGACGTCGGGGTTTCCAGAGCACACATTCGCTAACTATTTTCTCCACACGGGAAGTGCACTCCAAGGCCGTCCAAGCATGGGGGCCTGGGTCAACTATGGACTGGGCAGTGAGTGCCAGAATCTGCCGGGGTTTGTTGTGCTCAATGGCGGCCTGATCCCCCCGGGTGGGCTCGATTGCTTTGGCAGTGGTTTTCTTCCGGCCAGTTATCAGGGCTCCGTTTTCAAACCATCAGGTACAGGCGTTGCAAACATCAAGCCTCACAAGACAACGCCACAAGACCAACGAGCAAAACTCGACCTTATTAACGAACTGGACGGCTTCGCTGAAGCTCAATTTGGAAAGCACGACAGCATTGAATCTGCAATTAAAAATTATGAATTGGCGTATTCCATGCAAATGGCGGTTCCGCAGGTCATGTCAATCAGCGATGAACCTCAGCACATACAAAAACTCTATGGCCTCGAGTCAGAATATGAACCAACTCGCACCTATGCAGCACAATGCCTTATTGCGCGGCGGATGGTAGAGCAGGGGGTTCGCTTCATTGAACTGACCTGTCCAAATGTTGGCCATGACCGTTGGGATCAGCACAAAAACCTGAAGCAGGGGCATGAAGACAATGCACGAGCTGTCGATCAGCCAATTGCTGCCTTGTTACAAGACCTTCGCCAACGTGGCATGCTTGATGAAACTCTCGTTGTCTGGGCAGGCGAATTCGGCCGCACTCCATTTGCACAAGGCGCCAACGGCCGAGATCACAACCAGTATGGTTTTACTGTGTGGATGGCAGGCGGTGGTGTCAAACCAGGAATCGTGTACGGCGCAACCGATGAGTTTGGGTATCGTGCCATTAAAAATCGTCTCCAAATGCATGACCTGCACGCCACAATGCTTCATCTATTGGGCGTCGACCACACCCGAAGCACGTTTCGTTTTAGTGGCAGAGACATGCGATTGACCGATGTCCATGGGCATGTAGTTGAAGATATCGTTTCCTAGCACGCCACAAGAACCAAAACTTTGGCACATGACATTTCCACTGCCGACATCACCAGTGCTAGGATACCGCCGGCCGGCGTCATTGCTCTCTAAGTTCACGAGTACCCGCGCGGCAAGCATCGCGAGGCAAGTGCACAAGAAGCGATCTCGGTTGCCTGGTGAAACATCAGGATCAAAGAGATGAAGTAATGAGGCATATCGTTATGAAACGACCATTGAAACTGTTCTGCATCCTGTTGCTCACCATCGTGGGGATTCATTCAGCATATGCAGCAGACGACGTCACCCCATTAGATATTGTATTCAAGAGACAGGCGGTCGGCAGGCTTACATTTGATGAGGGTTCTGCAATCCCTTTATCGGGCTTCAAACCAAACCAGGTGGTAAACCTCAAAACCGAGTACCCACAGATTCCTATAACGAGGGAGTCTTGTCGCTACACAATTGACGACTCACTGCTTCA
>PKCL01000241.1 GCA_002862165.1 Planctomycetaceae bacterium | reverse complement strand
TATTCGTATTTATTCTTCTGGATCTATCGAGGCACAAAAGCTTTTTTTCGGTCATACCACCGCTGGTGACTTAACCCATCATCTGCGCGGTCATTACGACACTACAACGGGGCCAAAACGTGAAACAGAAAGTTACCATCGGATTGCACGTGATATCGGCCTCGATCCACAGCAGATTCTTTTTTTAAGTGATATTGGTGCTGAACTAGATGCCGCAAGAGCTGCGGGAATGGCAACGGGTGCAACCATACGCCCTGGAAATAAACCATTTGAAAGTCTCTATGACCATGATCGGATAGAGAGCTTTTCTGACGTCACCTTGTAAGGACCCTATACTGACATTATGACATCGATTCAAACGACTCCGACAACGTGCACAAATGCATCCATACGCTGCTCCGCTGCTGCCTCTACAGCAACGAGTCTTTATGAAGCAATCTCTACAGCGTACCGAGAAGCCCTAGAACAACTTGGAGTGCCACTGCCAGATTTAGTGGTGGTATTTGTTTCCGCAAAATATGGTGAAGAAATTCGTTCAGCCATGGAGTCGCTCAATGAAATTGCGCCAGCTCGGTACCTCCTTGGCACGACCGCAGAAGCAGTCTTAGCGAACAACGATGAATACGAGTCTGAGCCAGCGATCTCTATCTGGATGGCGAGTCTGCCGAATGCAGAAATTACACCATTGACCCTGGAATATTCACAGACAGCCGACGGCGGTACCTTTCTCGGCTGGCCGGATGATCTCGTCTGGCCGACCGATGCCACCATGCTGCTCTTGGCAGATCCTTTCTCCTTCCCCGTTGATGGGCTCATTGCTCGTTTAGGAGAAGATCGGCCAGGACTTCCAATACTCGGTGGTATGGCGAGCGGCGGCAATCAGCCTGGTAGTAACACGCTAGTGATTAATGGTGAAACTTATGATAGCGGCGCCGTGGGTATCATTCTCGGCGGTGGTGTTCGCGTAAGGCCCGTTGTTTCGCAGGGCTGCCGCCCTATTGGCACGCCGCTGGTTGTAACAAAGGCGGAAGACAACATGCTTGTGGAGCTAGGGGGACGGCCAGCGTTTGTTCAACTTCGAGCTGTCTATGAGACACTCGATGATCATGACAAGCAGCTCGTAAAAAGTTCACTTCATGTTGGTCGCGTTGCAAGTGAATATCAAGACCATTTTGAGCCCGGAGACTTTCTCGTTCGAAATGTTGTTGGTGCGGATCCCGAGACGGGAGTAGTCGCAGTCGGGGACTTGATACGAACCGGACAGACCGTACAGTTTCATGTTCGAGATGCTCATACCGCACACGAGGATCTGCAGGCACTTTTGACACGGCAAACGACAAAGCCGCCTGCCGGAGCACTTGTTTTCACCTGCAACGGTCGGGGTCGTCGCCTTTTCTCTACACCAAGCCATGACGCGTCATGTCTTCAGCAACTACTTGGACCACTTCCTGTAGCTGGTTTTTTTGCACAGGGTGAGATAGGACCCATTGGCAATACAAATTGCCTTCATGGGTTTACTGCAAGCATTGCCCTTTTTGAAGCTGCTGAATAAGACGTTATCAAAACAAGGGGAAATTTGATCTTGCTCTGAAAAGAGGCGTTTTCTACGCTGCTACCAAGGGTGGCTATCAGAGGATGCTGTCATGATTATGCATGTACCACGTGTATTTGTTGTAGCTATTGTTCTTGGCCTTATGAGTCTTTCGACAGGGTGTGCCTGGCGGCAGAAGAATGCATACGCCTACGCGCCACCATATGCTCCTCCAGTCTATCCCCAACCTGGCCTGCCACAACAACCCGTACCGGTTCAACCGGTTGCGTATCCGGTAGCTCCAGTTCAATCGACTGCGATACCCGGTGCATCGACTACGATACCTGGTGCAATTGTTCCAACGGCTCCGGTAGTTTCACCATCGATGCCGCCACAAGCGGTTGTACCAATGGTGGGAACGAATCCTTTTTCGCAGACTTGTGACCCTTGCATGGGCACAAACGTCGTCACACCAGTGCTCTACGAGGGTGCCGTTCAAACCCAACCGTGCCCCCCGGTACAATAAAGATCTCAGCAAGCCCGTCTGGCAAGCTATGAGAACCATTGCCTGGGAGAGTATGTCGTCATGTCCGCGTTGCCACCTTTGGTTACACGCCCACCCGAAATCATGGACGATCCGTCTCTTGATTCGGAGCAGCATCACCAAGCATTACACGCACTTGCACGAATCCACATTATTTCAAGGACAGCGTCACAAGTTGCACATTCTATTGCTACCCTCATTCGAAGCTCGTCGCTGTCACATGATGAACCACTCCGAGTGCTCGACATAGCCTGTGGGGGTGGTGACTTAACAGCCGCTGTCGCAACAATTCTTGGAAAGAAAATTCCTCAGCAAGTTGAATGTATTGGCCTCGATATCAGTGACCGAGCAATCGACTGGGCACGCTCAAAACACACAGTGTCAACAGGCAACGCACGTGTTTCATTTCAATCATGTGATGTACTCAGGGATACACTTCCCACCTGCACTGTCTCTTTTCATTCATTATTTCTGCACCACCTGAACGACACCGAAGCAGTTACACAACTACAATCCATGGCAGCAGCTTCGAATATTGGTTTCGTGTTCTCTGATCTCCTGCGGAC
>PKCL01000054.1 GCA_002862165.1 Planctomycetaceae bacterium | reverse complement strand
AAGAGGAGTTCGCAGCAAAAGGAATCACCTACGAACATCGTCTTATTGATGACATGGTGGCATGTGCCATGAAGTGGGAAGGTGGTTACGTTTGGGCATGCAAAAACTACGATGGTGACGTGCAGAGTGATATTGTGGCCCAAGGATTTGGGTCATTAGGCCTGATGACAAGTGTATTGATGACGCCGGATGGAAAGACCGTTGAGGCTGAAGCGGCTCATGGTACGGTGACGAGGCATTACCGCCAGCATCAGCAGGGGAAACCTACCAGCACCAATCCGATTGCATCAATCTTTGCGTGGACACGAGGTCTCGCACACCGAGGCAAGCTTGATCAGACGCCAGACGTAACGGCCTTTGCAGAAATGCTCGAAAAAGTCTGTATTGGAACAGTTGAACAAGGCAAGATGACAAAAGATCTGGCCTTACTCGTTGGGAAAGACCAGCCGTATCTTCAGACACAAGAGTTTCTGGATGCAATTGATGAGAATCTTCAGTCTGCAATGTCTTGATGAGAACGTCTCGCATGAAAATACGTTGTGTGGAATCGTGCAGATGTTTTGGGTGTGGGGAGTAAGTTATTGGTTTGGAAGGGTTGTCTGATGAAATTAAGTGTGTGTGCTGTTGCATTGAGGTGCTTGCCATCCTTCTGTATCGTGTTGGCTGTCATTTTTGCTGATTCATCCTCTGCTGCTGACAACAACGAAAGCAATTCTGCACACCATCTCTTTATTCTGTCTGGGCAGTCCAATATGGCTGGCCTGAGGCCAGAAGAGTCTTTTATCCCGGATGTGGAGGAAGCATTTGGGAAAGATCATGTCATTGTTGTGAAAGATGCCCTTGGTGGGCAACCAATTCGTAGATGGTACAAGAATTGGGAGACTGCAGATGGCAGTCGACCGGAGTCAACAGGAGACCTGTACCAACGTCTTATGGAAAAAGTTCAGGCGGTGACAGGTGGTAAAGAAATTCAAACGGTTACTTTTATTTGGATGCAGGGCGAGCGAGATGCAAAGGAAGTGCATGGAGAGGTCTATAAAGCAAGTCTCGAAGGCTTGCTCGAGCAGTTTTCTGGTGATTTGAAACGAGACGATATCAACGTTGTAATCGGTCGCCTCAGCGATTTTGATATGAACAATACAAAATATCCTCATTGGAATCTGGTTCGTGAACAACAGGCCGCCTTTGTGCAGGATGGTCCACAACGTACTTTAGTCAATACAGATGATCTCAATGATGGAGTGAATCGCCACGGTAAAGAAATCAGCAATGATTTGCATTACTCAGCACATGGGTATGTCGAATTAGGCAGGCGATTTGCAAAAGAGGCTATTCACTTAATCGAGGCTTCGGATGAGCTCAGTCGTGGCCAGTAGTCAGGCATTACGGGCCTGCCGTTACGTATGTTGAAAGTTGCAGGGGGACTGTTGATGGTGAATTCATATGCCAGAATAGCAGGAATCGTTCTCGCGTTTTGGAGTGTGACTGACTTGTGCAACCAAACCGTATGTCATGGCTCCGAACCTAGTGTTCCTGCGCGGCGTGTTTTGGTCATTGGGATAGATGGTGTCAGGCCTGATGCACTTGAGAATGCGAACACACCAGCCATTGATAAGCTCATTGCAGCCGGTTCGTTTACTAAAAATACAAAAATTCTTGGTAATCGTTACTGCGAAAATGAAACAATTAGTGGACCGGGTTGGTCGAGTTTTCTCACGGGAGTATGGGCTGATAAGCACGGTGTTCACGACAATACATTTCGTGGCAGAAATTATGACGCGTATCCACATTTTTTCGTGTATTTAAAACGGAAGTTTCCGAACGCTGTTACCGGTTCTTTTGTTGATTGGGAGCCGATAGACACATACATCGTTCGTGATGCAGATGTCCGGGAAGTGCGTCCGGCATCGAATAAAAATTCTTTGGAACAAAAGGATGAGATACTTGCTGAAGCGGCCGTTCAATTTCTAACCCGGCAGGACCCTCATGCAGTCTTTGTTTATTTTGGTCAGGTTGACGAAGTAGGTCATCAGGACGGATTTCATCCAAGTGTGCCAAGTTATTTGCAGGCTATTCAGACCGTGGATTTACATATTGCTAGCCTAATAGGGGCAATTCAATCACGACCAGATCACGTTCAAGAAAATTGGCTTATTATTATCTCTACAGATCACGGAGGTCGTGGTCGAAAGCACCGGGGCGGTCACGATGTGCCGGAAATAGTCACTACTTTTTTGGTAGTCAGTGGTGATGAGGCCATGAAAGGCGAGATTCAGGAGCCTTCTTATATCGTTGATGTGCCCGTAATAGCACTCACGCATCTTGGTGTTCCAATCGAAGGTGCATGGCAACTCGATGGTAAAGCTGTAGGGATAAGGCAAGAGTTCCGGAATGATCAATAGGATTTTTCGAAACTGCTGGTGCCAAAGACAACGTTCGCGGAAGTCGTAGTTGTTTTCTGCTCGTCATGCACTACAGTTCTTGTAGTTTTCACTCAACTACGTGATACTCATATATCCACAGTCGTACACTTGGGCGAAAACGCCCCTAACAGAAGTCTTTACTTTCTAATGTCTGTTCAAGCGACTGAGACCCCAGAGCATGATATGCACTGGGAGTATGCTGTACCGATCACAACAATTC
>PKCL01000053.1 GCA_002862165.1 Planctomycetaceae bacterium | reverse complement strand
AATTCTCGAGACTCCATCTGATTGATGACAGCGTCAAGTTTTTCGAGTGAGTTCTCGAAAGACAGTTGTCTTTTATTTACCTTTGTTTTTTTTTCAGTCATAACACTTCTTGTTGTCTAGGTTTACCCAACTTGTTCACCGGGTTTATGGTGACTTGTATTCACGCTTCGTTCAACTCGACTGTGCAGTTCACCATGTGCCAGTTTTGTGATAATAGAAGTTCCTGAAGGAGCTTGACTCCACGAGTCGATGGCTTCTTTGGTCTTCGCATTAGTTGTCACTGAGTAGCCTTTGGAGAGAAGTTTTAGTGGGCTGTTGGCCTCAAGCAAAGCCGCCACCGAACTTAATTGATCCTTCGACTGTTTTAATTTTTGAGATCCTTGACGCTGCAGCCGCTGCGCTTTTTCCAAAAGATGCTGACGGGCATCATGAATATTGCGATGCGGAAATGCTAATGGTCGTGCAGTTGCAATTCGATTGAGGCGTTGACGGGCTGATGTGACACGCCGAGTCAATTCGTTATCCAATCTTTTCCCAGAAAGACACAGGTGCTCGAGCACTTGCTGGCGTTCAGCTGCAATGTGGATGGCAGCATCAGTCGGGGTTAAGCCGCGCACGTCTGCGACAAGGTCAACCAGAGAAATATCAATTTCGTGGCCAATCCCTGCAATAATTGGAATTTTGCTTTCAGCAACTGCTCGCACAAGTATCTCTTCATTGAAAGACCAGAGGTCTTCAAGACTTCCTCCACCGCGAACAATTGCAATGACGTCCAGCAAAGGTCTTAATTGTCCTGCCTGCACAAGGCTTGAAGCTAATTCTTCTGCCGCACCTGCTCCTTGCACACGAGACGGGAAGAGCACGACATCAGCAATTGGCCAGCGGTTAACCAGCGTTTTCAGAAAATCTGAAACTGCGGCACCGGACGGGCTTGTGATGAGACCAATTCGACGTGGGTACTGTGGCAAAGCCTGTTTTCTGCTGACAGAAAATAGTCCTTCGTCTTCAAGGCGTGCGTGTAGTTCACGAAGTTTTGCTTCAAGCGTACCTGTTCCAAGGGCATGGCAACGATCGATAGTCAGCTGGTAGCTTCCCCGGGGGGGGTAGACTTCTATTCGGCCGTGACATACTACTTCCATGCCGTCGATTGGTTCGATAGCAAGTGAACCTCGAGTTCCCCGCCAAATAACACTGCGGAGCAGTGCTGTTTCGTCTTTGAGGCCTAAGTAGATATGACCAGAGCCTGCAGTTACAAGATTGGTGACTTCACCAGTAACCCATACATCGGTAAACCGTGATTCGAGGTGATCCTTGACGCGAGCCGTGACCTGAGACACGCTCAAGGCATCTTCAGCAAGATCTGTTGGTTGTTTTTTTGTGCCACGCTTCATCTCTCATATCATACCAATCTGCGACAATGTCGCTCTACCCGGCTCACCTTTAACGAGTTTACTATGACATCACAGCCTGTATCCCAAGGAACCACTCCGAGGTTTGCTTTACTCATTGTTTTTTTAACGGTTTTTATCGATCTTTTAGGCTTTGGCATTGTCTTACCCGTTATGCCGAGGCAGGCGGAGCCGTATCTCAACGCACTTGAAGTATCAGAAGTTGCAGCAGGAGGAATTATAGGTGTTTTGTTTTCAGTGTTTTCATTGATGCAATTCATTTTTAGTCCGATCTGGGGCCGCCTATCTGACCGATTCGGAAGAAAGCCACTTCTGATCTTAAGCCTATTAGGCTCGGTCGTCTTCTACGCGTTATATGGTTACGCCGTGTCCCTGCCATTTGAACAAGCACAACTTGCTTTGGGGTTGATGTTGTTTTCACGGATTGGAGCCGGAATCGCTGGGGCAAGTGTAGGGACTGCGGCTGCAGTAATCGCAGACTGCACGACGCCAGAGCGTCGTGCCAGCGGGATGGCATTAATTGGTATCGCGTTTGGAGCAGGATTTACACTTGGTCCACTCATTGCTTATTTTGGGCTCGCTCTTTTCAACGAGCGACCTTGGGGAGTCGGAGCCCTTGCGTCACTCCTCTCTCTTGTGGCATTGCTTTTAGCCGTGTTTGTTTTTCGGGAAACAAGAGTGCCGGGCAGAAACGCGGCAAAGGAATTTTTTAGTATGAGTCGAACGGTGTCTGTTTTGCGAATGCCGGCAGTCGGTGGTCTTATTCTTATTTATTTCTTGGCAATCTTTTCATTCGCAAATTTCGAGGCCACGCTTGCACGGTATACGCGAGCGGCATTCGGTATGAATGACGACGATAACTTCCTTGTTTTTGCGGCTATTGGTGCTCTATTGCTCGTGGCAGGAGGCCTCTACCGTCCTCTTGCAAAACGGTTTTCTGAAGTGTCGTTGATGTCGGTGGGACTTATTCAGATGATTCTAGGGCTTGGTGGATTAGCACTGGTTTCATCGGTGTTATTTCAGGCAAGAGCAAGTGCAGACACGGCCCTTGACGGTGTTGACGATGGGATAAAAACTGCTTTTTACATAGCGTCGGCATTCGCAGTGTGGGGGTTTGCTTTTGTGAATCCCTCAGTTTCTGCACTTGTTTCACGATCTGCAGATTCTTCTGAGCAGGGAGAAGTGTTAGGTGTCAATCAATCCTTTGCCTCGCTCGGTCGTATACTAGGTCCGC
>PKCL01000365.1 GCA_002862165.1 Planctomycetaceae bacterium | reverse complement strand
CAACTTTATTTTGGAAAAGCCGTGTCAGTCACGTTATCTCATAATATTATCGGAGAAGGCCAAACGATTGTGATTTTACATGGTCTTTTTGGTTCCAAAAGAAATTGGTCAGCAATTGCGAAACAATTGTCGGATACGTATCGAGTCTTGACGGTCGATCTTCGCAATCATGGTGAAAGTCCCTGGAGTGACGATCATGACTACTCCTCTATGGCTGAAGATGTTGCTACTCTTATTGAAAATGAGTGTTCAAAACCACCCGTTGTTCTTGGTCACAGCATGGGTGGCAAAGTAGCAATGTATCTTGCACTTGTTCGGCCCGATCTTATCGATCGACTGATTGTTGTTGATATTCCACCAGCACGCTCTTCCGGTACGCCGATTGACTACGTTCATGCGATGCAAAAAGTACCACTTGCAATGCTTTCCCATCGTCGAGACGCCGAACTGTCCCTGGCAGATACGATTCCCGACCCAAAAGTTCGAGGTTTCTTAGTAACAAATATTATGAGTCGGCCAGAAGGACTTACATGGATTGCCAATCTTGATGCAATTGAACAGCATTTTGATCAGATTCTTGATTGGCCGGATTCACTAAACGGTTGTCAATTCTCACGTCCGACGCTTTTTCTTGAAGGAGAATATTCAACCTTTGTTGGTCCTGAGCATGAGGAAGTCATTCATCACTTCTTTCCGTCAGCGGATCGACAAGTCATTGAGAACGCTGGTCATTGGGTGCACGTCGAGAATACAGAGGCATTTCTCCGTGCAGTACGAACATTTGTAGGATCGTCATGATGTGGTTGAATCAGAATGGGCAGGAGGAGTGCCAGCACACGGTTTCTCCGGTCATTGGATGTGAAAACTGTATTTCTCGAGCATGAAGAAGAAGACGGTCTGCAGCTGCAAGGGCAGTGACATCTGCATATAACGGATCACCAAGAATGGGATGATCGACAGAAGCAAGATGAAGCCGTATTTGATGAGAACGACCTGTGAGTGGTTTCATTTGGAGACGAGTTTTACCGTACTGATTTTCCAGCACGTGCCACGATGTTTCTGAAAAGCGCCCGTTTTCGTGATCAATTTTGTAACGCGGTGGCCGTGTCAGATCTCGTCCGATCGGCAGTGTAATGCATCCTGAATATTCTTTAGGGGTTCCCTTCACAATGCACTCATACACTTTTTGAACTTTGCGCTCTTCAAACTGAAGACTGACATTTCGCTGTGATGCTTTATCCAGTGCCATGATCATGAGCCCTGACGTATCTCGATCAAGACGATGTACAACAAGCGCAGTTGGAAAGCGTGTCTGAACGCGGCTAGAAAGACAGTCTTGTAAATCTACCCCTCGTCCTGGGACGGAAAGAAGCCCTGAAGGTTTCTCAAGTACCAAAAGATTCGCATCGTGGTAGTGAATCAGCAGGGAGTCACCAGTTTGCATGGATTGGACCTTTGAACTGTGGTGAAAAACCTGTGTGGACACGATAGATGACGAATACCAAATCTATCGCTCAGATGTGTTTTAATACCAGACGCCTAGTCGTACGAGCAACGTATCGTCTGGATGATAGTCCGCAGTATCAGTCACATAATATTCCACCAGTCGACCAGTCACCCAGCCGGTTTCAATACGCCAGCTCACACCAAGATCTGCAGGCCGTCGTTCCCATCCAGCTAGCAAACGATAATCGTGATAGACAACAATGTCATCAGCACCAGAGTCACGACGAACTGCCCACTGATTACCACCAAATTCACCAGCAAGATAAACCCATTGAGCAGCTTGTGAAGTTTCTTTCACTCGCCAGGCCAGGCGAGGTCGTGGAAATATGAACTCAAAGCGTCGATCATCACTCGGAGTCCAGAGGAGGCCACCAGCAGGTAAAAGATTTACATCATACCTGTCGAGGTAAATGACACCAGCGACGATACGGAGGTCTTCACGAGCCTCCCAGGCGCCAAATCCGTGACCTGTAACCCGGAATGCTTGAGCAGTGTCATTGACAAAGTCACTGTACCAGCCGGGAGCGACCGCCAGATCAACACCCAAACGCTTACCAATTTTCCGCATCCAGCGTGCCTGAATCCATGATTCATACAGCGTGGCAGGAAGACCTGGATCCATTGGGCCGGTTGCTTCATCCACAAATGTCCAGCCGAAACCAGGAGTGATGAGGAGCGGTGAATCAACGGTAGGTGCAGGCATGCCGAGGGTGAGGCTCATATCGAGTGTGGCAAGTCCAAGGCCGTTGCTACCAAGTCGAGGTAATTCAGTCGTCGTAAGAATGAGTTGTTGGAGGGCCCCAGGCTTTGCACCAGGAGGAAGTTTTCGACCGGGTGGATTGTTTTCCTGTCGTGGCTGACCAGGTGGAGCAACATCGTCTGGGAGAAGTGGCTCGGTCAGGTCTTGGGGATCACCGAGTGCAGCAAAGCGAATCTTTTCAAAAAAACTAGTATCAATTGAATCGACTGGCGGCAGAGAGATAATTTCATCGTCATGAGCAAATACATTTAGTGGCTGAAAGGCGAGGCATACGATGAGAAGCAACCATGATATGTCACGACGCTTTTGAGAAGTCATGTTCTTCTCCACATGCGTTAGTAGGCAAGGCCTAACCGAAACATAATAGTGCTTGGGAGATCAAC
>PKCL01000259.1 GCA_002862165.1 Planctomycetaceae bacterium | reverse complement strand
CCGTAAAGTCCCAAATACTTACCAGGAAAACTCACAAGACACTCGGCCACTTGCGTGCTTATTTCTGGAAGTCCATCCAGGAACAGTGCCTGACCTTTAAATTGTGTGAGATTATTGACTGTCATCCTGTCAATACCGCTCAAACCATTAAGGACTAAAGCTCTACCTCCAAATCCTGACAGTTCTTTTGCTGTTCCTGAGTCGAGACTCGTTACACCATTGAGAGAAAGGACAAAGCCCGAAAATTTCGCGAGTTCCTGGGCAACACTTTTATCTACTGACAATAAACCGTTCAAAAGAAGTCCTGACTGGGTTGCTTTTGCCAACTCATGAGCGACCTCTTCATTGATGGAAGACAGGTGAGGAAGTATTAAATTCGTCGCACCTTCCTCACTCTCTTTGATCAAGCGGGCCGCACGAGGTCCGGTCAAAACCTCAACCTCATATTCTTGGCCGAAAGCACCCAAGGCAACACAAGCTAACGATGCCAACACGATGCCCTGTATTTTTTTCATACTGCTTCTCTATTGCTATTCACTGGAATAAAACAGGCTATTGCCGTCACCTCGTCCGACACTTCATTCTAATGTTATTCGTCAAGGCTACAGGACTGCAGACCCCCAGGTCTACCAGGCAACGATTGGGTATAAACAAGCGTCTCGATTGAACGAGGTTTTACAAATAAATACCATCCGACGTTCTGGCCACGGCGAGAATGACGAAACCGTCCTCGACCAACTTCAGCATCTTTCGACCAATCTCGTGTTATCTGAGACAATTTTACATCCAAGGCAAAAGCGGCACCGAGGTATGCTGTGTGGACTACGTGTGATACCAGTGACAATGATTCATCGGAATGCTGCCTACTGCTCAGAGATGCTTATTACGATCTTACTTGCCCAACTTGCCAGCGATTTACGCTGTTTGAGATAGTCTAAAACCACAGTGTTTAGCACTGAATATTACCATTTCCCACCTTTCTTCGATCGGCATCTGTAAACACGTGCTGACATGACTACTATTCATTAGTCTTTCTAAGAACAGCAAGGTGACTGTATGTGTATTGCGTGTGTTGCATTGATCGCTGCTTCTATGTTCTTCATGGTTGTGGTCGTATTCAATCCGTTAAAAAACTAGCTTCGAAGTAACAGTTCCAACAGACTTCTGTCTGCAGGTGCCACTTCTCTTGCTCCATAAATTTCTTCGGAGTGATACCCTCTGATCGCCAGTTGGCATTGGTCCGGTTCACAGTTGCTCGACTACCGCTCTTATTTTACACGTATCGAAAAATAAGAAAAACGACACTGACGGAGATTCGCATTGGATGAGTTCACTGCACATTTCTCTCAAGAACGTTTCACCCCTTTCTTAGCCACTCAATAATTCATACAACGCGGTTGTCCCCATAAACGTGTGGCATCCGAACTGCCTTAAAAAGGTTACGACAACGCTTTGAAGACGAATCAAGAACACTTGAACAGTAGTAAAAATTGAACAACAGTGACAATTGTCGTGAATCCTAGAACAACGGCCATATTTATGTCGCACCCGAGAACAAAGAACTCGAACGAACCATCTCTCGAAAAAACAAACAGTACGCCTGCTGAAGCAGAGTCTCTTGCGGAAATTTTGATGAAAAGCGGGAGCAGTCCGTTGATCTACTACTGATAACGCACAAGCAAAACCTACTCACACTTCCTGTGAATTTGGAGGTTCAAAACTTGGTCCCGTTGGCGTATCTTCCTGATCATCAAATTGATTCGGAAGTCTTCGCTTCTGATTTTGTGATTGCATGTGATGACCTTTTATTTCGCCAGTCACATCAAGATCACGAGAAATAGTCGACCACTGCCGTCGTAACTCAGAGAGACTTTTTCCAACTCGTAGACCCACTTCGGGCAGTTGCTTCCCGAAGAGCATTACAGCTATGACACCGATTACTATTAACTCAAGCGGACCAAGGCCAAACATATTTTTACCGGTGGGTGTGTCGCCTGATGACTAATTTATTCAACCACAGAATCGAGGGGCATCGCCCAACAAGCATTTCTGAAAAATCGTTTCGTCTCTTCTCAATCTTGATTATTCGTTGTGTCTGGATTTTGCCCTGCCGATTGACTAATTCTGTCTTCCTCAGAAGAGTTAATTCCTCGTTTAAACTCAACAATGCCCTCACCAAGAGATCGCATAACCCGTGGCAAACGAGTGCCGAATAGCAAGAGCACGATACCAGCGACAATGATTAATTCTGTTGGTCCAAGGCCAAAGCCAAACATAGAAGGACACCTTTCCTGTTCTGCCGAATACTACACACATCAATCTGTAGTTTTTGACGTAGAACGAGCGGCAAAAGAACTCAGAGATTAAATGACTAATCAGTATTTAATGATAACTTACGGAACGGTGAGGTCAAATTGTTTCCTACCCCACGATAAAACCTGCGCTAAGGCACTGACACCGCCAACGAGCTATTAATCCGGCAGCTTCGGTGCAAATACCGTTACGTATCGCACAGACTTGAATGCCACTGGTGTAATTAAGAATGACACACAAAAAGCCCCCACCGTAACGGTCACGGTGGGGGCACGCACGAGTTTTCATATTGAGCCAAGCAAAATTGACTCAGAGTATTATTTGAATGCCTTAGAAGTTCGCATCAGCACC
>PKCL01000194.1 GCA_002862165.1 Planctomycetaceae bacterium | reverse complement strand
ACTGTGACGGTCGGTAATGCCTGTCCAATCACAGACGGAGCCAGTGCGCTTTTGATGATGAAGGAATCGAAAGCCGAAGAACTCGGACTGCCACCGCTAGGTTATGTCAAATCGTATTCCTACGAAGGGCTGAGCCCCACAGTGATGGGCCTCGGTCCTGTCTACGCCATTTCAACGGTTCTCAAAAAATCTGGTATGGAACTGGATCAGATGTCATTCGTCGAGATCAATGAAGCCTTTGCGGCTCAGGTTCTGGGATGTGTGCAACTGATTGAGTCCGACCAATTCGCAAAAAAGGAACTCAGTCGAGACAAAGCCATCGGCAGGCTGGAACTCGAACGGCTGAACGTCAACGGTGGGGCCATTGCACTAGGCCACCCGGTCGGCGTCACTGGCAATCGTCTGATCCTGACGGCCCTGAAAGAGCTTCATCGTCGAGGTGACCAGCATGCACTGGTATCACTCTGTATTGGTGGAGGACAAGGTGGAGCGATCATTCTGGAACGAGCATCGTAATAATAGAGGGGCAAAAGCTGGCCCACCGAAAGACAACCAGACAAACAAGAAAACCTGGTCAACCAGAGAACCAAAGCAAAAGAAAAACAATCCAAAAACATCAGAATACATCGTTCCACACCAACCTTCAGCAACAATTGAAAGATCACTGAAGTCAACGAACGCGTTACTACAACTGACAAGTCAGCACTGCCATGAGCTATTTTAAACAAACTATCGATGGCGACATTGGAACTCTTGAGTTCGATACTCCGGATTCCAGCGTAAACATTCTGAGCAGTGCCGCTTTGACGGAACTGGAACAGCAGCTCGATGAGATTGCTGGTCGTTCAGACATCAAGTTACTGCTGATTACGAGTGCCAAAAAATCCATTTTCATCGCGGGCGCTGACATCAAAGAGATTGAATCAATCACTGACCCACAGGAAGCCAGCGAGAAATGCAACCGTGGTAAGCAGGTATTTGACAAGCTTGAGAAACTTCCGCAAATAACCATCGCTGTCATCAACGGGGCATGCCTGGGCGGCGGTTACGAACTTTCGCTGGCCTGTAATTATCGCGTTGCCGGTTTCGCTGGGTGCGTCAAAATCGGCTTGCCCGAAGTCAGGCTGGGTATTCTTCCTGGTTTTGGTGGCTGTGTACGGCTTCCGAAACTCATTGGTATTGGCAATGCCCTCTCGGTAATACTGCCTGGGAAAGTCCTCGATGCGAATCGCGCACTCACATTAGGAATGGTCGATCGACTGTTCTACGATCCGATCCTTGTTGAACAGGCAAAAACACTTGGACGGGCTGTTCTCTCCAAAAAAGAGAAGGTGCATCGGCGACGGAAGACCCTCATCAACAGACTGCTGGAGGGAAACCCGGTCGGTCGCAGCATTCTGTTCAGTCAGGCTCGCAAGAACGTCATGAAATCAACGGCTGGTCATTATCCTGCCCCACTGGTTGCGCTGGACACCATCAAGAGTCTCGTTGGAAAGTCGCGAGCGGAAGCTTTCCGACTGGAAAGTGAGGGCTTCGGCAAACTCGGTGCGTCAGAAATTTCCAAGAACTTGATTCACGTGTTCTACCTTAATGAGCAGTACAAAAAGAAAAAATGGAATGATGCAGAACCAACTCTTACGCACGTCAAAAAAGCAGGTGTTGTCGGCGCTGGCGTGATGGGCGGTGGCATTGCACAGCTGCTGGCCAAAAACAACGTCGTCTGTCGGATCAAAGACCTTAATAATCAAGCGATCGCTCTTGCGCTGAAAACCGCCCGTGACGTCTACAAATATCTATTGAAGACACGTCGCATGAAAAAGGGACAGGTGGAGGCGCAGATGAGTCTGATATCGCCAACAACGACGTATGACGGGTTTAAAAATGCTGATGTCGTTATTGAAGCCGTCGTGGAACGCATGGATGTCAAGAAACAGGTCTTCAAAGAACTGGACGGGGTTGTCCAGCCAAGTGCCTGTTTGTTTACCAATACATCGTCACTATCTGTGACAGAAATGGCCCAATGCACGAATCGACCGGACAGAGTTTGTGGTTTTCATTTCTTTAATCCAGTACATCGCATGCCGCTGCTGGAGATCATCGCCACAGAGAAAACGAGTGAACAAACGATCGCCACTGCAGTCGCCTTCGCCAGACAACTTGGCAAGATGGTTATTGTTGTCAAAGACAAAGAAGGTTTCATCGTCAACCGTATACTACTGCCGTACATGAACGAAGCGGCGTACCTTTTCCAGGAGGGAATCGACACGAAGCACCTGGACGATATCGTCAAGCGATTCGGTATGCCAATGGGCCCAATGGAACTTGCTGACGAAGTGGGCATCGATGTCGGGTATCACGTCGCCCACATTCTAGAAGGCGCATACGGCAACCGCATGCGTATCGCCGAGATCCTAAAGACCATATACGAGGCGGGAATGCTCGGTAAAAAGTCGGGCGAGGGCTTCTACATCCACGCAGGCAAGCACAAAACGGTCAGCAGCAACGTACAGAACATGCGTGGTAACACAGTTTTTACGCTCGACGATGACGTCACACTCAAACGTCTGGTCTACATCATGATTAACGAAGCCTCCCGATGTCTTGAAGAAGGCGTTGTTGAGTCTGCCAGCACGATTGATGTGGGCATGATTTACGGCACTGGGTTTCC
>PKCL01000216.1 GCA_002862165.1 Planctomycetaceae bacterium | reverse complement strand
ATAGGCCGGCGAAGACTTGTCATGTCGTAACGGTCGTGCCGAAACACAGATCAATTTTTTAAGAAAAATTGCTTCTCAATTCGTTGCGTCAACGAATCACGTTGGTAATGTCGGTGGTATGAAAACCGTGCGTTTATGGGTTTCATAATTATGGGTTTTATCGAAACAATTATTCGAACCGCCGCCTTCATAAAGGTTGCATCATGAATTTCACAAATACACCAACTCCTGAAGAAGTGTCATGTCTTTTGCAAAATGCAGAATTACGTGATGCGATTGAACCATTTTTTGAGGATGATACTTTTGGTGACATCGATTTTTTTGAGATGCCTACCGAGGTAGAAAATCGTTACCTGGAATCCATGTTGGCTTGGGAACAAGCACCAGTTTTACCTGTAGGCCGTTGGTTTAGTCCGTCGATCATATTGGAACCGGGATGTAATCTCGGCGAACAACAACTTCGCGAAGAGTTGTGGGCGGTGATTGAGAGGCTCTATGAAGGTCGCATTGTACTCGATTTTACAGACCACCTCTCAGATCATGAACTCTATAACCTCATTCGAAGGGAAATTCTTCCAACGTCGGTCAAACGTGTCGATCTACCAGATAATTATTTTCACTGGGATTGTAGTGTTGCTGGTAGGAGGCCTGAAATTTCCGCTCGTGATTGGTACCCCGAAGCAGTCGCTGAGTCTTTAATTTGGTTGACCTATTACGCTGATAACGCTGAGCGGAGTGAGTGGGAAGTCGAGTATTGTATTGATCTGCCGCCCGCTGAAATACCACCGTTTCCACGAGCGATGCCATCTGCCCCGGTTTGAGTGATGTGCTGACTGATGCCACTTTTGCTCCCTCAATTGTTCGCTGTAGAATAAATTGGCAGAATACCTTTGTTGTCGAGGTGTGTAGACGATAAATATTTTGTGTGCCAGACGGACATGTGAGGATAATCATGGTTTATTACCGATTGTTTCTTCTCTCTTTTGTTTTTTTATCAATGTCCTGTGTGGCTGTTGGACAAACTTCAACGGGTACGACAACACAAGACATTAACAATGCCATTGCGAAAGCGACCACATTTTTGAGGGATTATGGTCAACAGCCAGATGGAAGTTTTTCCCCTCAGAGTGGGCCAGCAATTACGGCACTTGTAGTCAAGGCACTCGTTCAAAATGGAACGCCTGCTCGTGATCCAATGGTGGAGCGGGGTATTGAATACATTCTCACATTCCAACAACCCGATGGCGGAATCTATCAGCAAGAATCGGCTGTTGCGAATTATGAAACATCGATTGCCATGCTTGCTCTCCATGCATGTAATGCTTCCCACCAATATCAGGAGGTCATATACAAAGCTGAGCAATTTCTGACAGCAATCCAATGGGATGAGAGCGAGGGCAATGTTCCTGCTGATCCTGAGTATGGTGGTGCCGGATACGGTCGGCATGAACGACCAGATTTATCAAATACGGCATTTCTTATTGATGCACTGCAAGAGATTGGTACAGGTTCTGATAATGCTGCCATTCAGCGGGCATTAATTTTTGTATCGCGATCACAAAATCTAGAAGGTGTTCACAATACGCTACCATTTGCAACCAAAAATCCTGATGGAGGATTTTATTATACGCCAGCAAATGGTGGTGAAAGTCAGGCCGGCAAAACAGCAACGGGTGGTCTGCGAAGTTATGGATCAATGACATACGCAGGGCTCAAGAGCATGATCTACGCTGGTGTATCATCTGATGATCCACGAGTTCTCGCTGCGATGAATTGGCTGCGACGGAATTACACGTTCAAAGAGAATCCAGGATTAGGAGAAGCTGGCCTGTATTACTATTTGCACACAGCGGCTAAGGCACTTGATGCCTTAGGCAATGATGAATTCATAGATGTTGAGGGCGTATCGCATGAATGGCGAAAAGACCTTACAGCTGTCATTCTGAGTACGCAACAAGACAATGGTTCGTGGGTGAATGATAATCCTCGATGGCTTGAGGGAGATGCTCATTTAGTGACAAGTTACGCACTTCTTGCACTAAGTTATAGCCGGGCATCTCCTGCCCATGCAGTTGACTAGATTGACCACATAGAAGCTGAATGCCTGGAGGTGGAAGATAACATGGTTATTCTGGATTGTTATGCTTGTAAGCTGTGATCAAGAGAATATTCGATGACCGATAGTAAGTCACAATTAGTTTCAGCGAGAGACGGCATCACAATTGATGATATTGCGAAACGCGCTCATGTTTCAAAGAGTACTGTATCGAGAGTTTTGAATAGTAGTGCAGTCGTCCACGATCACAAGCGAGCCGCTGTTGAAAAGGCTATTCATGAACTTGGCTTTAAGCCAAATATCTTTGCACAAGGTTTAGCCAGTGGTCGATCCATGACGCTTGGCATTCTCACTCAGAACATGGGTGGTCACTTTTATGACTCAATTGCACAAGGAGCCATTGAGGGTTTAGCAGACTCTGGTTACACACCACTTTTTGTTGATGGAGGTTGGGAACACACCAGAGAGGTTGCTTCCATAGAGGCCCTTCTCTCGCGCAAGGTAGATGGTTTATTGGTAGTGGGTGGGAGAATAGACGCGATAACACTTGTAAAATACAGCAATCAGGTGCCGCTTATTGTTGTAGCGCGAGATATTCATGGTCTCGAAAGGC
>PKCL01000090.1 GCA_002862165.1 Planctomycetaceae bacterium | reverse complement strand
ATTTATCTTTCAGCAAATCGGATTGGTGGAAAAGTTGCTGGAAATACAAAGGTGACGGCTGTTTATGCTCTCTTGGCAAGCCTTGTGATGATCGTCGCCTATGTCTGGCTGCGTTTTCAGAATGTGGCGTTTGGGTTAGCGGCGGTTGTTGCATTGTTGCACGATGTTCTTGTGACAATAGCCTGCATCGCTCTGAGTGTTTTTGTTGCTCCGTATTTGGGGTGGGCACTTGTCGATGACTTCAAGATTAGTCTGGATGTTGTTGCCGCACTACTTACGATTGTAGGGTTCTCGATCAATGACACGATTGTCATTTTTGATAGGATGCGAGAAATACGAGGTAAGAGTTCCTCTGTTTCCGAGGAGATGGTTGATCGAGCAATCAATCAAACATTGAGTCGAACAATCTTGACATCAGGGACAGCTTTGTTGGCTGCCATTATTCTTTACTGTTTGGGTGGACAGGGTATTCACGCCTTTGCCTTTGCGATTCTCGTAGGGATCATTAGTGGTACCTACAGCACAATCGTGATTGCTTCACCAATCGTACTTTGGTTGCAAGGCAATGCGGTGAATGCAACATCTACTAAACGCCAGGTCCTGGCAAAGCCAATACAATAATCTTGGTGAGAAACATTGCGGTTCATGCTGGTTGTTCGGCCGCTTAATAGGTCTCGTGAAGATGAATTCCGTGAGGAATTTGTTTTTTGAAGCGCCTGTCAATAAAAAATAATGCATATTTGGCATGCGTTCGGAGTGCGCGATTGAGTGTAGGTGATTCATTGCAAGGATGCAGCAATTGTGTGGGCCAAGTCGTGTCTGCACAATGCGTTTCTCAGCATTTAGGTGGTGAACGTATGACAAGTCTTGTTCAGTTTTCTCGGTTTCTAGTCGGTCTAGGAATGGTAATAGCCGGGGGTTTTGTTGCAGCCCCGCTGATTACCTCAATACTCGGTGCGGCAATGAGTAAGCCAGTTCCCCCTCACAATGTGGATCGAGCTTTTCAAGGAGGAACAACACCGTCCACAATTCATGCTTTTACGATTCCTTCATCAATTTCTGGAAAAACTGATGAATTTCGATATGCGCATGATCCGTCAGGTTTATCACTAAACTTGCCGAAGGAAACCCCAGTACCTTCTCAGGTACCAGCAGAGTTACTCCAGAGAATGCCAGAGAGAATGCCAGAGCATTCCTTGGGCACTGCGACCCCAAATTTGTACGGGGCATACCGGACAACCGTTGAAATGCCACCACCACCCTTGTTGGATGGATCGAAGGATGTTGCGCAGCATCAGATGGAGCGAACCTCAAAAAAAAGAAGAGGTCCACGTAGGCACACGCCGGAATCCATTCCTGAAACTTACCGGGTACAGGATGGAGACGACCTAACGGGAATTGCAACACGACTGTATGGGCATCCTCGTGCGGCATCAGCGCTATGGCAGGTCAATGCTAATAGGTTGTCTAGTCCAGAAGTCCTACCAATTGGTTTTGAGATGGTCGTGCCTCCTGCGTGGCGAGTCTTTGGTAAAAGCTCGGTGCACGGAGATGCCCAACGGATTGAACCGACTGAAGAGATCCGTATGGAAGTGCCTCGTGGGGCAACAATTCATGCCACATCAATGCCAAAAGAAATTTTTGATCAACCGTATGCAACTGTCCCGAATCAATCCACAGGTAGTCCGTGGCTTGGGCGTGCACCAGAACTTCACTCAATTTATCCTGATAAAACAATCACCGCTCAGAGTCGCGGTACGATTCGTGTGGCCCCCGGTGAGACATTGGCGTCACTTGCTCAACGGGTGTACGGCAATGCGAACATGGCAGACTCGATTTTTAATGCGAACCGTGATCGGTTGCGTAGTCCCGCTTTACTTGTCCCTGGCACGGAGTTGCGACTCCCATAATTGTTAGACAATGAATATTCCTGTTTGGGAATCATATAGAAATATTTTTGCCCGGCTAATAAGTGCATTAGTGGACCGCGTCAGTCACTAGCTGACAAGCTTTCAGAAATGAACTGTACACACAATTGGAGCGGAGTACGGTTTCCAGAGGGCAGCGATGCAAGTTTATCTGCTCGAAGTGGCGAATCGATCTCCTCGAAGACAAGCGAACCTGTTTTATTTGGGCTTGGCAGAAGTTTCTTTTTACTCTGCTGTTTTGTTCCATCAGCAGATTCCTGCGACCAACTCATGGGACGAGCGCCTTTGAGTCGTTGGAAAAGCTGTCCAGATTGTCGGTCTTTTATTCCGGCGATAATCATGACTGGTAGGTCTTCCAGGAACGGTTTGATGTCACGACCATCACGTGTTCGAGCACCCAGAGCGTTTGTCATAGAGATACCTTGGTCAGCCCAAACAGGACTGACGAGAATGATAGCTTTGACTTGTTGGCCTTGTGGGCCTTGAGTATTTGGAAGCCAATTCCAATCTGCTACAGCCCACGTTGCCGCTAATGTTCCACCGAGTCCAGATCCGATTATGCAAAGTCGATCAAGATCAATGTCGCCCTCGGACTCTTTTTGTTTAAGCCAGTTCCGGACAGTCTCGAGGTCACCCTTTATGGCAGCAAAATTACGAATTCTGCCGCCGCCACTGGCAGGAATCATACGTATCTGATTTACCATAAGTTTTTTCTTTGAAACGTCGTGGCCTTCACTTTTACT
>PKCL01000408.1 GCA_002862165.1 Planctomycetaceae bacterium | reverse complement strand
AAAATCTCACTTGCAGATGCTGCACTGTTGCCACGAATGGTACAGCCAACGGCACCCCAGTAACGCATGACAGGATGCTTACTCTTCATCACCTCTTCAAGCTCGGGAAGTACTTGCACATCACCATCACATGCTGTGACTGCCAGAACAAGAACTTTTTCATATGGAAAGTTCTTGTTATGGACGTAGTCATACACAGTGCCTTGTGATGAAATTTGGTTATACATCGCTTCAGGAACAAGACCTGTGTCACGAATGTCTTTCATGGTTTCAAACGTTGCGGCACGCATTGTTTCAAGACGCTTTGCATGCGCAGGATCACCGGCAAGATTCGTAACCTCCCACGGGTCTTTCTGAGTGTCGTACAGTTCTTCAACTGGCTGCGGAACGTTCCAGAATGCTGATTGAGCAGCATCTGTTTTTCCTGCCTGCTGTAGTGCGTAGAACGACCGCCACCCCGATTGACTGTGCGGATAGCCTGCAAGAATGCCTCGATGCCGATGAGGATTAAAGTTGCGGATATATCGGTACTGGCCATCAGTTACCGCCCTGACAAAACGGAGCATACGGGCATCGAAACGCTGCCCAAACAAAAAGACGTATGGAGCTGCTTCCTGTTTCTGCTCTCCAAGAAACGCACGTCCCTGCATGCCTTGTGGAATATCTACACCCGCAAGGCTGAGTGCTGTTGGCGCGAGGTCCACAAAACTGACAGGGCGATCACTTGTCGATCCTGGAAGACCAGGTGCCATGTGTGCGAATTTTTCAGGATACTGAACGATCATAGGAACATGTGTTCCCGTGTCGTAGATATATCGCTTTGCTCGAGGAAGAATCCCACCGTGATCGGAATAGTAAATCACAATCGTATTTTCTCGGAGACCTGCATCGTCCAGTTCTGCAAGCCAGTCACCAACCTGCTTGTCCATTGCAGCAAGAATATCGAGGTAGGTTACCCAGTCATCTCGAATTTCAGGTGTGTCAGGAAGAAACGGTGGCAGTGTGACTGAGGCCGGGTCCTGAGTTGGTGTTTCAGGAATCAGTCCATTTTTTCGAGCTGATTTCTTTTTGTTTTCAAAAAGACTGCTCTCATGGCTGATGCCAGAATTGAACACTGCAAAAAAAGGTTTTCCTTCGGGATGATTTTTCCAATGGGCTTTGTTACCTGACTCATCCCAATGACTTTTATCATCGGTTTTGAAGTTGTAGTCGGTCTTCGATCGATTCACACAGTAGTACCCGGACTCACGAAGATACGAGACAAACGGCTGAATATCTGATGGGATTGGATAACGGCTACGCATGTTCTGCGTACCGATACTGCATGCATAGCGTCCTGTTATTAATGTGCTTCGTGCAACTGCACAGACTGGTGCATTGGAATATGCAAATTCGTACCGCACACCCTCTGCTGCAAGTTGGTCAATATTCGGTGTGCGTACCTGTTTATTTCCATAACAGCCAAGCCAATGATGGCTATTGTCTTCACTCACGACCCACAGAATATTGGGTCGATCATCTGCGTAAGCACCTGCAGTAAACGAAAGTACGATGATGCAAAGAATAGTCAGAGAGATGTTTTTCATAAGACTTTTAAATTCGTTATAAGTAAAAAGTAATTCTTTCTTAACACATGCGTGCAATACGTCGTGTAGCCTCACGCTACGTGACCTGATGCCCCCGGTCTTGAGTAGTACTATACCTGAACAAATCCTCTTCGATGAGGAACACTGTGTACTACGCAATTTTTCTGGATATCTCTAGAAAACCGTTTTCACAGTCCCACAAAAACTACACAAGCAGGGTCTCTTTCATGCACGCCACGTAAAGACGCACGCCTGTTTTCTCCACACACAAGACACTGTTTTTAAAATTGGCTAAAAAACTCCCAGACGAGATCGACAGAGTGAACACCAAGTTTTTTTGCACCAGGAACCCTGTGGCCCCAGCCCTTCACCTCGTACAACCAGACCTCACACCCTTTGACACCACCACCATACCGATATGCAGTCGCATCTGCTGATACTTCAATCACTTCCTCTGTGGTCGTCTTATCGAGCTTTCTCCAGAACGCAATAATTGTCTTTTGATCTGGTGCTCCACCCCACCCACCAAAGGGTCGCATGCTGCCGTCAACAGGAACAATTTTGTCTTCCAGACCCGAGATTTGTAACACCGGCGTTGGCTTCATTGTGTCACGATGTTCCCAGGTATAGCCACTCATCGTACCGATAATCGAAGCAATTGCTTTAAAAACATCTGGTCGTTCAGCCGCAAGTGTGTAGCTCATAAAACCACCATTTGAGACACCGCTGGCAAATGTTCTTTCAGGATCAAGGTCGTGAGTGTGCTGAAGATCTTTTGCAAGTGCCGCAAGAAACCCGACATCATCAACATCACTGATACTCAGGCGAGCATTCCAGTGAGGAACATCGCGTCTATCTGGCTTGCCTTGCGGATAAACCACAGCAAATTCATGTTTGTCCGCCACTCGACTCATTCCCATCTCGGCATAATCACGAGCGTTACCGTGGTACCCATGAAGAAAGAAAACAAGCGGTGCATTCTCCGGCAGATTCTCTGGGAGGTGTAGAACGTAGCGTCGTTCAACGTCTCCATACTGAAAAACCTGGAACTCCGTCTCCGTGGCTGTTTCTTGTGCGGAGGCAGTACAAAAC
>PKCL01000061.1 GCA_002862165.1 Planctomycetaceae bacterium | reverse complement strand
TCACAGTACTGTCGGTATCGAAATTGGCCCTCGTTTAAAACGAAGGTTTGGCAATGGCATGGAGTTCTTTATGAAGGGTTCCGCCGAGGCAGTTTCGCGATATGACCGAGATGGTGAGATGACGCCAACTGGCGGGCCATTGCAGCGGCCGGAAGAGGTGGGAGTAAGCGGTACAGTTGGTCTTGCGAGATGATGCGTGAAGGCATCTACCCTCTTGCTATTGCTGCTATCGAGTCGGCCAAAGAACATCTGTTTTCATTGCTAAGAATCACGAGGACTTGTTATGCGAGATCCCGGTTTTGGAAAAGAACGAGCGCAATGAGCAGGGCGATAGCTGAATATAAGCCCGCGTAGACTGCTGCCCATGCGAGGTATCCCCAGGGTACCGGTACGCCTCCGATTACCGCTGCTTCGATTGTGAAATGCTCAAGCACCGGTAGCAGAGTTGCAAAAAGACGGCCTACGAATCGTACGATTGCTAATTTACCGACGCTTGATTGGACAATGAGTGGAACAAGATGTCCGAGCACATAAACGGTAAAGCAAATGATAAGGTTTGGTATCATCCCAACTCGTGTTGATACCGCCAGGCTCACTGCTGCTAAAAGAATGGTCTCAAGTAGGGAAAGAACAAGACCTGGGACGACAGTGACCATTTCTGTCGCACAGTCTGCCCAAAGAGGTGTTGTTTTTGATGATTCTCGAGCATCATAGACTACCTTCAGGCTTGTGCTCGACATCAAGACTGCTCCAAGAACCATGAAAATGAGAAGCGCGACGAGTGATAGTCCAATAAATTTACCAATAATAAATTGTCTGCGCGTGAGTGGTTTTGAGAGTACCGTAAGTGCCGTCCGGCCTTCGATTTCATCAGAAACTGTGACGCTTGCTGTCCAGATGACAACAAGAAGGGCTAATATCTTGACAAGTGTAAGCCCACTATCCTTCAGCATTTTCACGTCTTCACCAAACGTGTTGTAAGGAATCACAATAAAGGTCAGTAGAAGAACTATGCCGGCAACAATCGCTACAGTGAAGATGGGTTGTCCGATAGACTCTTTCATAGTTGCTGATACGACAGCCGCGACTCTTCTTATACTAAGACGGAACAGCGAGTAAAGAAGGACTATGAGCAGCAGTGTTGCCGTAGTGATTGGCAGAATAGCCACTTCCGGAAATTCTGGCACGAGCCTCCAATTAATTGTGAGCTGAGCTGCCTTTGCATTTTTTTTACTATTTAAATTTGTTGCTTCAATCTGTGCTTTTTTCCCAAGGAATGGGTTCGGCTTGCCAGCAGATTTTTCCCAGGACCACGGCGACTGTTGGTCTAGTTCAATAGTAGGCACTTTGAGCAGAGCGAAGCCTTCAATAGGTTTTTGTGTTCGAATCGTAATTGGTTGATCGGTGCCGAAAGTGATAGTTTTAAGTTCCTGCGGTCGAAGCGGGAGCTCAATGATCTCTCTGTCACTTTCAGGCTCAATGGTCACTACCGTTGATGAAGTATTGACGGTCAGTAGTCGACTCAGCGATTGGCCAATACTTCGGACGGGGACAAGCGGAGTCAGAGCAATCGCCGTTCCAGATGCAGCCAAGAGTAGCCATGCAAGTGGTCCAAGGAAACCATCATGCAAACTGGCTTTGGCCTCTGCGGCAGCTCGTGGTGCGATTATTCGCAGAAGCCCCCATAGTGCCACAAGGACTAATGATGCAATAAGAGCACCCATGCCGACGAGCCAGATCGGGGGTAACGAAATGAGCCAACGGTTTGCAAAGAGCGGGGTAATCATGTGTGCGTTCAATCAATAAGAATTACATGGAAAAGATTTAAACGGTCTCGTATTCGCGAGCCCCCATACTATTTTCTATTGTGCCATCGCCCCCAACTTTTCGAAAGATGGGGCCTTCAGCCACCGGTAGATGTTCTTTTTTCTATTCGAATTGCATCACTAACGGAAAATTAATCATCTTTAAGCGGGCCTGCAAGCACTGTGGCCGATGTTTCTGCGAGTCTCCATTCGCAGAGGATTCGATGAAGATCCTCTCGTGAAATCGTGTCGAGTGTCTTCAAATCATCACTCACCGATCGATATCGGCCGAGGTGGGACCATTCGAGACCGAGGCTAAAGAGCCGTTGTCGAGGCCGTTCTCCTGCCAGGACAACACGGCTCAGAAGCTTGTTTCGTGCTTGGTCGACCTCGCTGTCGGTGAGCTCCTTTGTCGCTGCTTCGTAAATTTCAACGACACGGTCTAGGAGAGCTTGTGTAGCCTCCGGTTCACATGAGAGTTGCGTGAGGAAAACACCTGCATCGAGAAAATCGTGATGATGACATGCCGCGTGTTCTGCTTTTCCAGAATCAACAAGGTCCCAGTAAAGGCGACTTCCGGAGTCATCACCAAGTACGACTGCGAGAAGTTTTGCAGCAAATCGATCAGATGTGTCTTCCGCAGGCCCCGGAGATATTCGAACGGCATATTCCAAAGCAGCCTGGTCACGTGTGATGACGTCAGTTATTGCTTCGGATGATTCCGTAGGGAATGGAACTTTGCGAGCGTTATGTGTGATTGATTGCCAAGAACTGCAAAGTTGGCGTGCGCTTGTAATAAGTGAATCAAAGTTAACCGCGCCACTTGCTGCCAAAACAAGATTGTCTGCTGAATAACGTTCCTCGTGATACGAACGCA
>PKCL01000284.1 GCA_002862165.1 Planctomycetaceae bacterium | reverse complement strand
AACACAGTTAGCAGGAATCTTTCGGAAGAATCCTATGGTATGGATAGCATTTAATTCTGATCGAATCCGGTGGGGATTGCGACCATTGAAATAGAAACTGTGTTCTTTTAGCCCTGCGACTACCGTACTAGGCCTACGACTTATACATGGCTTTGGTTTTGTACCGGATTTTGGGCCGACTGGTCTCTACCGGGGATGGACAGACCACGGGTGAGAGGCTCAGATTACCCGACTAAAACAAGCCTCAGTTTGTTATGACTCGAAGGCTTTCCCATCCATCAAAACGACTCCTCCGAAGGAGAAATGACGGTAGCGTGAAGAGCATTTGTGAGCGTATGTCGTGCATTATCAACGGCAATCGCCTGGCGTTTTATCGCTGATGGAAAATTTCGATGTTGAAACATGTGTTCGAGTTCTTCGATCTCTTTTCCATACTGCGTTGACAGGGCAAGAATGTCTTCAGGTACAGCCCATTTTCGGAGATACATTCCGACAATAAGCCTTTTGTTCCATCCTTCACATATTGGAATCCAGTGAAGGCAGAGTTCTGGTTCTCCTGAGATGGCGGCAGTTGAGGATTCGATAGATGCAACACGCAACTCTTCAAGAGCCTCTTTGGGCTCTGGGTAATATGCAAAACAGCCCGCAATACTCACTGCAATAATCCCAGCGAGACCGCAAAGGCCAACTACAGGTGCGGGAAGAATGATATCAAATCGACCATGAACAGCCTTCGGAACAGGTGCATGATTTAACCAATGATCTAGTTTTTGATGTGGGTCAAGAAAACGTAAAAGACCACCACAGGCCGCGAGTAAGCCAACTGCAGCGATACCGAACCATTCGTGTGTTTGAGTCTCGAGCTTAATACGTCTCACAATATCTGTAGAAAAACCGCCGGCAGGTACTGTGCCAGAACGATACGGTGAGCAGTACCGGTCAAAGGCGTGACTATGATCCGACGCTTCGATTGCTTTGGGATAGAGTGGTCCCTCGACGCCGTAAGAAATACCTATGACGATAAGGAGCATAAGACCGAACCAGATTCCTAGTTTTTTCCACCCGTAGTACCACCACATCCAAGCGAGGAGGCCGACGTTCATGCCGGCACCAAAGCAAAGCAGAATAAATGCAGCACCAACGGAGTTGCCATGTTGAAACATTGATCCAAGTTGTCCCATGGCGACCATAGGTGTTGCGTATGCAGGTAACGCAACACCAGTCATGGTGAGAGGAGCCCATGGGTTGTCATGTGCCATTGTGCCGCCAAGGATTCCGTAGGGTAAGACCATGGACATGAGCCCTACACCTAGAAGGCCGATTGCAATGAATGCCATCATGGGGCCAACAGTGATGCGGCCCATTCCAACCGCGACGGATGTAATCCTTCGAATCCCTACCGGACACTCCGGTGGTGGTTCAATATCGAGTTCAGTGTTTGGAAACAGTTTGTCAAAAATTGCACCAGATACGGTGACGACAATTAATGAACAGCCAGCGAATGCAAAGATTGTGAACGGTTTGGAGAGAGTCAGGCCGTAGAGTAGTGACAGCGGGTCAAAGAGTGGGCTGGAAAGTGCGAATGCGAAAATAGTACCTATAGCAATGCCACTCAAGCGAAGTTGTTGGCATATTGGAATCACGCCAAGAGAGCACCCGGGTAAAGCCATACCAATGCACCATGACTGGAACAATGAAACGACTGAATTCGATCCAAAAAGTCTCTTGGTGCCAACTGCCCCAACCATTCGTTCAAGAAGAGCGGTAATACAGATTCCGGATAGGATAAACGGAGCGCCCTGTAGAAAAGACTGAATTATTCGGAGTATGGCCCCGTAAAAAAGCTCAGCCATCAAAATCTTTCAGGTCATTTATCTGCTGCAATGCTTGATCTCCATCAAGACAACAGTGTCCGCCACTGCAGGTACAGTTTTTTCGGTGATTGGCAATATGTCCAATAACCAAGAACAAACCCCCAAGTGGACTTAGCCAGTTTGTGAAAGTTGCAAATTGGATAGTCTTTTCGCCGGCCGTAGCCAGGCTGTCTTCTTGCTCGCAGCAGGCCGAACACTCCTCGTCAGTGCATGCTGAGCTTTGGGCAAGTGGGCTATCGGTTATGGCCGCAGCACAGCATTCGTCTCCAAAAACGAATGCACTCAGGGATAGTAGCGTTATCCCAATAAGGCCCGAGAAGGCTGGAACCAAGCTTTTATGTTTTCTCCAACCAGGGATGAATGCACTCGCTGCGAAGATAAAGCAAACCATGGTCATCCATTGATGGAAACCCTCATGTGCCAACCAGTTGAGACCAAATGATGGGAGGTAGGAAAGGAGTAGCGGCATTGCTGCGCAATGAATTCCACACGCAATCGAGGCAACAAGTCCGGTCCAGTCCGCCCATGTCATCCACGAACTTTTATTAGAAGCTGTTATTGTGCTTTGGTGTGAAAGTTTCATTTTCCGCTGTGCTTGTAAGGTTGTGAACACCCGTTTAAGTACGTTGCTCTCATGATATCAAAAAATCTGGTTTATTGCGTCTGTTCTGCCGGGACATCAACGGATTCGAGAAGTTGGCTGATGAGGCTGCTGGAATCAGCGGCTTCAACGTCCAGACGCACTGCTAAGACTGGGAAAGCAACTTGTTGGGCATCATCTGGTGTGACAAAGCTGCGACCTGCGAGGCACGCGGTTG
>PKCL01000456.1 GCA_002862165.1 Planctomycetaceae bacterium | reverse complement strand
GGATACCCCGATGTTGACAGTTGGTTTGAGATTTCTTCTTCCGATTGCAGTTTTATTATTGGTTGTTATGAATTGGTTATCAGGTAGTTCAACCATTGGGGTATACGCACCGACGGCTGATGAAAATGAAAGATGTGAACCTGGAAATTCATACGCGCCTTGAGCATCAGTCACAACCTGAGGCTCTTCTGTTGTGAGTGTTAAGGACCAGTTTTCAAGTGTGTAACTGTGGTTTAGATTAGAATTCATGACCTCGAGAGACCAGGATCCATTGGCCGGCGTGCCTTTGAATGCCGCAAGGTCTGCTAATGACGCATGCTCAGCCGAAGAGGTTTCTGTCAAGATGGTTTGCTCACCGCCAAATCGGGTCGATATTTCTGGACGCGCAAGAGTTACGGGATCTCTAAGTTGTCCGTAAGAATTGAATGAACGTCCCTCAAGATTTGTACCAGTGATCGGCACCCGAATGCCAAGAGGGCTTATCAGTGTCAGAAAGACAGGGTCGCCTGACGGATCGACGCCCTCAGGTGCATATATGGTGTAGCTCAGTGCCACATCGGTAATTGTGCCAGCCATGCCCTCAAATGTAATGACGGACCCAGCTTTCGTTGGCCAATGCCAAGTTTGGTATAACGTTGGAGATATGGAAATTACATACGGTGTCGCTGGATCAACTATAAGCGACGGACCAGGTTTTGTTGATGACGTCTTAGAGTCACGGATGCCGTTGCCGTTACTGTCGAGAAAGACAGGCATGCCCTCAAGAGGTCGGTCACCCAGGTCTTGGGTTCCATTCCTGCCAAAGTCTTCAAAGACCTTCCCTTGTATGGAAATGTCTGCAACACGGGCAGCTGCCTCCTTGGCCTGAATGAGCCCTGCACCAGTTGGATAGTTGAAATGAGTAGGGTGCAGAAGAGTTGGTGTAGGTATTTCAGGCTTTTTGTTAAATGACAGATTTACTGCAGAGTCGGCAAGATGCTTGTAGATTTCTGCAGGTGTCAGTTCCGGATTGAGCTCAAGCAGCAGAGCAGCAACAGCTGCGACATTCGGTGCAGCGGCAGATGTACCCGGGAAGTTTGGAAGGAAATCATTGTCAGGATCGCTTCCTTCAAAAAAACTGGTGTCACCATTCTGGGGTGCAATAAAATGTGGTTGTGGCCGATATTCATATTCCTGTTTTCTTTGGCCATCGGAATCGAAAAGAATTGGTGTCCCACCAAAGGAACTGAATTGAGATAATACAGACTCTCCTTCGGAGGTATTCAAATGATATGCAGGTGTACTCCAATATTGTGCAGCCCCAACGCTTGCTGCAAGTTTAGAATTATTATGTCCCCATGCTGTGCTGGAACCATAATTAGCGTATTCAATGAAGCTGTGTAAAGTAGGGTCAGATACATCGTCTCCGACTGGAGGCTGGCTGCCGTTAAATGGGATAATCCACTTCAGAAAGGTGGGCTCTTCTGTACCATCCACACCATCATTCACATTTGTGTTATGAGTGAATCCATTCTTATTATGAGCAAATGCAATATAGAAAGTCGATGGAATTTCAGGCAATAGTTGAGGTACTGACCTTCCGGGCAAAGGATATGCACCAATTGAATATTTTGGAGCACTCGAAGTCCTTCCAAGAAACTGCTTATTGTCATCAAAAAACCAAATCTCATTCGCACTATTGTTTTCTCCCCAAGGCTGATCCCACTGTACGAGCAAAGTATCTTTGGGGTTCCAGGGGGATCTATTATGGCTCGGTTCTAGAAGACTAACCCTTTGTAGAATATTTTTTTCAGCATGAGGATCGAAGTCATGATACAGAAACTGTTCCTTGTTCATGTCTTCCGGGAGTGATAAAAGAAAACTGCTGTTCTCTGAGATTTCTGAGTAGGAAGTGCCACGAAATTCTGATTGATAACTGAAGTTACTGTTGTTACTCGCGATACTAAAATAAGCCACGCGTTCCCTCACAGCATTGTCAACCGCAAGGCTTACAGGGCCATCTTGAAACCAAGGTTCTGTTGGGTCATAGATGTCGTCTACAATTACCTTACAACCAAGATCAACAAGTTCTTTAATTCGGTCTGCAAATACCTTTTGTTGTTCAATATATTTTTCAGGCGTAGTGTGTGCAGGGTCGGTGAAGGGATAACAACTAGAAAAGTAAAGTTCTGCACCGGGTGCAATTGAGTGAACGAGTTGTGCCATTGCACGGCCCTCGTCTGTAGCCTCACCGTCATCGTGCTGGAGGTTGAACATTTTACCTCTACCAACGGTTTCATTCATCTCAGGAAGAACACCAAGTTCGATATCCTTCTGCATGCCACCCAGTTGATTGAAACTAGTAGAGATAATCCCGATCTTGATTCCTTTTCCGGTCACGTCGTAGCGTGTTCTCACAACATCAGCGAGCATTGCGACGTCAGCCTGATTCAAATTACTAGTCGAATAGCCGCTCCCGATTGTATAAGGATGTTGAGATCCGTCGGTTAACCCAGCGTAGGTCACACTCCAGCTTTCGGCCGGATCCTGAACAAGCCCATCGGCTGATAGGTAGTGTCTCGGTTCAAGTCGCTCTGAGGACAGCACAGTCTCAGGTCGGCTTTGTCTGCATGATGGACGAGGATACTTTGTACGCTTGTGCACAGAACGGACGATAGAAGAAAACAGATTCATAGACACGTCCTGAAAACTCG
>PKCL01000462.1 GCA_002862165.1 Planctomycetaceae bacterium | reverse complement strand
ACGGGGGATTCCACCTCATGAAAAATGAAGAATTCCTGCGTTTGACAACGCTTTATTTGGAAGATGCAATTGATGCTGCTGATTTGAAGTTACTCAATCGTGAGTTTGCACACTCACCTGATCGCGTGCAGCAATTCAATGATCTGCGACTTGTGACGGGACTTATCAAAGAACATGGGTTTCCAATCGAATCGGTCACTCAAGCTGATCTTCCAACGAACAGTCTCATGGACTCTCTAAACAGCGATTCTCTCGTGGCAGACGCCGCACAGACTACAGGATCACAATTTCAACCGTCACAAGTTGGGCTTGCAATCGCAGGGATGGTTCTGGCCACGGCTGCATCACTCTTTTTTTTCATAAATTTCTCCAGAACTGCACCCCCGCAAGATCCTGACGCTTCAGCAATCGCCACGCTTGCATACACCTCCCATGCGAAATGGGGAATCGAAGAACGCGTGAAGGGCGATCGGATCGGCAAAGGCAAAGTACACCTGGAGACCGGTCTTGCACGTTTAGACTTTTACAATGGTGCCACGGTGACGCTTCAGGGGCCTGCCGAATTTGAAATTGTGTCGCCCGATAGAACCGTCCTAACGAGTGGAATTCTTACAGCCTCTGTGCCAGACTCTGCGGTTGGTTTCAAAGTACTCACACCAGCAATGGATGTGGTCGATCTGGGAACTGCCTTTGGTGTCTCGGTGGGAGGAGACGGTGAAACCGACGTCTGCGTCTTTGAAGGGGAAGTGGAGGTCAGTCTCACTGACAGCAAGAAAACTTGGCAGCTTGTTCGCGAGGGCAGTGCTGTGCGTTCCAGACCAAAAGCCGACTCCATCGATACGGTGGCTTATGCAACCATGCGTTATGAAAACGCGTGGCCGGTCACCTCTGGGGTATTGCAGGCAACGGGACTCATGAAATTCGTCTCTCCTGGCCCCAGCTTTGTGCCGGGAAGATATGAAGACAGTAATCGCATTCTGGTCTTCCGTGAGCGTTCCTGTGTCTCCCTGAAATCAGACCTTGAAGTCAATGTGACAAAACCTGGGCAGTACATTCACGTTCGACGCCGAAACAGACAGTCGATTGGTGCCAGACAGGTCATTGGGAGTTATTTATTGCAACTCAATCCGATCGGTGAATTCACACGGGTAGAAAGTGAAGGAGCAAGAGTTATCGGACAGCTCACCTTCGATCGACCGATCCTTGGGCTAATCGGCGGCACTTCTCAACTCATCAGGACAGACGAACTGCTTGGGCATCCACGCGGCAATTATGGAGACACCCGGCGTGGCATTGAGCCAACCCGTCTGGACGACCAGCCTGATTCAGGCAGAGACAATGTGACTCTCAGCGATGACCGCCGTACACTGTCACTTGACTTATCAGCGAGTTCGGCCGTTGATCAAATCCGAGTGATCGTTTCAGAACAGCCACAAGTTGCTACTGCACCCCAACTCGATTCCAATAAATCTTTCCGACACAAAAAAACTCTTTCCAATTTGTAATCATGTCAAAAAATCAAACGTCAATCGTCTATCGCATCTTGTTACTGGGGCTCATCGTCGCAGCAACAAACGCACATGGTGAGAATCCGAACGATGCCTCCGCACGAATTGACGAGATCATTGGCCTTGATCTGAAAAAACATGAACTTCAACCGAATTCGCCAGCCAGCGATGTTCAATTCGTCCGCCGTGTGTATCTGGATGTCATTGGTCGCATTCCAACGGATCAGGAAATGCAAAGTTTCTACGCAGAAACACGTAAAAACCGTCGTGCGAAGTTAATTGATGAACTACTGGAGTCTCCAGGCCACGAGTCCCACATGTTCAATTGGCTGGGAGACATGCTTCGCGTAAAGGACGACTATTATCGAATTGGAAAGACTTACACTTTCCACACATGGCTCAAGTCACAACTGCGAGAAAATCGTCCTTGGGATGAATTGGTCTATGACATGCTCACCGCAGAGGGCCGACTCGGAGAGAATGGAGCCACCGCATACCTCTTACGCGACGCGAGCATGCCGCTCGACAGCCTATCCAATACGCTTACCACATTCCTCGGAGCCAATGTTTCCTGTGCTCAGTGCCACGATCATCCATTCGCTGATTGGACTCAGCGGGACTTCTACGAAATGGCTTCCTTCTTTGGCTCAACCGACTTTGAACGCGTGGACACGCGAAAGCCGGCGATAACGCTTCGTGACGACCGTTTCTCGAAGGCGAATCTCGTGACGTTGCTTCAGCCAAACATGGAACGCGTTGCCTTTGACAGCACTCGTTCGACAGTATTCCCTGAGGACTACGCGTATGACGATGCCAAGCCCGGCGAGAAAGTTGTTCCAAAGTTTATTACGTGGGAGGGTGCCCGAAGAGCAAATGTGACGACCAACGATCCTCGTCTTATGAGGACTCTCTTTGCAGTCTGGACGACATCACCGAAGAACCCTCGGTTTGCCGAGGCGATTGCGAATCGTATGTGGAAGAAGTTCTTTGGTATCGCTGTGATGGAGCCAGTTACGAACCTTGATAATCTTGAAGACGCCACAAATCCAGACCTGCTGAAATTTCTTGGCCAACTCATGCGAGATATCGACTTCGATCTGCGTGAGTTTCAGCGGGTTGTACTGAACACGAAGACATATCAGCAGCAGGTCAGCATGACGCCTCCTGAGGGCGATGACTTTCGAT
>PKCL01000155.1 GCA_002862165.1 Planctomycetaceae bacterium | reverse complement strand
CCATTGTATTCACTCTTTCCAAAACGCTTCATGCAGGCGAGGAACTGCTCTTTCGTCACGAACGAGTACAAACCCATAGCCGTTGTGTGATAATGCGATGCACTTACTCCGGGATTATCATATGAATTAATGTCATAGACTTCCCACTTCGTCCAATGAAGATGATCTGGAATTGGATTTAAGTTGTCGAACTTCTTCGACACAATCGGCCAGGTTGGTTTTCCGAACAATGATTGTGAGAAGGCCGTGATCTTCTCACCCATGACGGCTTCTGGATTCGCGACAATCAAATCCTGTAGCGATATGACATGTCCGTTTGGAGAGAGGACATGTGACTCACCTTCTCGAAACGGCGCCTTGTTTGTACGTGTGTCGATAACGCCTGTGACGATCGGGACGGTACAGCACATCCAGACTTCATCGAGTCCCGTACCGTTCATGTAGTCCGGATAGTAGGATTTTGCAGCAAGTCGAAGACGTTTTCCCGGCGTACAAAATGTTCGGCCAGCATACCTGTGAAGGAGTTGCAACACCCCATCATTTTTGTTCAGGCAGTCATCAAGAATATCTCCAGCTGCATCAACGGAACCATCGATGACATCTTGTTGTGGGTACTCATGCAGTTTGTCTGTAAGAATTGAAGCCGAAGCAGCCATGATCTATGTACCTCAATGGGTAAAAAAACGTGTTGGTTTTAAAATAAAATGATGATGAGAGTATAAGGTTTTTCAAATTCTGGAAATACATTGAGGCATCCTCTTGCGATGAAAACTGGTATTTCAGGCCAGCGATTACCGACTTGATTGATCGCTTGCACGAAATTTCATTTGAGCACTCTGTGATTCTTTTCGTGACTCCTTAACAAGCGTCAACGATAAAAAACAAGGATCAACAAAGCTTGCAACGTGCAGTCGGAAAAGAGGGAAAGCTTCGAGGGAACGGGTCTTTTGAGACTTTTGAGGGAGGCTAGTGGGCGATAGAGTCCGCTACAGATCCCTGTTTTTTAGCATCCAATTTGGGCCAAACCTTTTTTCTGCAGAATGATAGCTGTGGGAGGCTACCATATAGAGTGGTTTCCAACTTCTACACTCGAGCACACCTGATCCGAGGCCGAATATGATTATTGCGGCACGCCGGTGTTTGGCGGCAGTTTTTGACCGCCTCCATGATTCACCTAAGAAAGAGTGGCTCGACACCTGCGTTGTCAGTCTGGCAGCAGTGGGATTTCTTGGACATCTGCTGCTCGTGGCGGTAGTCAACATGCTGCCGGAAATCCCGCAGACAATTTTTGAGGGCCTCGATCGTAGCCTGCTCCATGCGGTTTATACACCGTTTAGCATCATCCTCTTCTACGAGGTAATCTTGCTGGTATTTGCCCTCGCAGACTCCCACACCGGAGAAGTCGCGAAGCAGTACCAGATCGTCTCGCTGATCGTAGTCCGAAGGGTCTTCAAAGATATCGGCAGCTTCGAAAGTTTTGAGCATTGGCTCGCCGAGACTGAGGCAGTGAAGGCAGTGCTGACCGACATGGGTGGCGCCGTGCTGATGTTTGTCCTCGTCACCGTTTTCACATTACTCCGTCGAACTATTCCAAAGGTGCCGATTCAACGGGACCTGGTTGGGTTCATCGAACTGAAAAAGGCGGTTGCTGTTCTGTTGCTGGTCGTTCTCTCCGGCCTTGCCATGTTGAACCTTGCGGTTTGGCTTCGGGTGTTGCCGGTGTCCCTCCTGGGACTGACACAATTGCCTGAAAATGTTGACATGTTCTTTTTCCCACTGTTTTTCGAGTTCATGATTTTCACCGATGTGTTCCTTCTGATCGTCTCACTTGCCTACTACGATCGGTACGAATACGTATTCCGGAATGCCGGCTTCGTTATTTCCACCGTCTTGCTACGGGTTTCACTCTCAACTCCAAAGCCCTACGACATTGGCGTCGCGCTGACCGCGATGGCCTATGGAGTAGCCATCCTTGCTGTGTTTGGCTGGTTCAGTTCAATCGTCAGCCGTCAGCAGCCTCCCGACGGCAGCGACAAACTCCAAAAATGAACGTTGAGCCATGCTCCATTAGAAAATAGACACCCAAGAGATTATTCTTGTGCGTGCCGCAGACATGTGTCTAATTATGTTATGCATTATATTTCAAAAGACTCCCACCGAACCATGACCGTTGTAACGAGGAATTTCATTATGCCACGATCTTTATCTTTTATTGCACCCATCGTCTTTGTGAGTTTTCTAAGCTGCTGGCTTCCTGGTGCAGATGCAGCAGAAACAGTAAATGTCGATAACTTTGTCCGTGCCGAGACTGACCTTACTTTTAAACGGTATGTCGACCAAGGAGCCTTTGGAAAATTTTTCCACATACGGCAGCCGACACCAATTGATAAACAAGACGTTATCAGAATGAATCGTGATACTCTTTATTCTGCAGGAGTTTTTGATCTTGATGCCTCACCACTCACTGTCATCAAGCCAAATTCGAATGGCCGCTTTCTTTCCATGCTGGTTATTAACCAAGATCATTCAATGCAGCCAGTCATCCACGAGGCGGGCACGTTTACATATTCCAGAAAAAAAATTGGTACTCGCTACGTCTTTGTTCTTTTCAGAACATTTGTTGATGCAAATGACCCAAACGATATTAAGGCTGCAAATTCCCTGCAGTCTGAAATTATTTCAAGACAGTCGAAT
>PKCL01000040.1 GCA_002862165.1 Planctomycetaceae bacterium | reverse complement strand
TTGTTGTGATGACGAGTAAAATGGGACGGAACCCTCAGCCGATCGCTGCTCGTCAGTGGCATTCAGGATTTCTTCCAGGGCAGTTTCAGGGTGTGGAATTTTCAACGAGTGGTTCACCTGTTCACTATGTAGAAAATCCTCCTGGTGTTTCAGTACAACAACAACGAAATGTGATCAAAACAGTGTCTGCTCTTGAAGAACATCGCTTACAGAAAATAAATGATCCAGATGTTGCGACTCGAATTCGACAATATGAGCTTGCGTTTCGAATGCAGACGAGTGTGCCACAGCTCGCAGATCTTTCAGGAGAAACCGCGGAAACACTGGAGTTGTATGGTGCAGAACCTGGTCAGGCGACAGTAGGAACCAATTGCCTGATGGCCCGTAGACTGATTGAGCGGGGTGTGCGGTTTGTGCACCTCTACCACAGTGATTGGGATCATCATGGTGGTATTGATCGCTTTATGAATGAGATCTGTCCGCCAACCGATCGAGCAGCTGCTGCGTTACTCACTGATCTTGATCGTCGAGGCCTGTTGGATGAAACGCTGGTTGTCATTGGTGGTGAATTTGGCCGCACGCCAATGGGCCAAGGGAAGGATACAAGTATTGGACGAGACCATCACATCAAAGGTTTTAGTACCGTACTGGCAGGAGGTGGTATCCGTGGCGGGGTGACGTATGGAGCCACTGATGACTTTGGCTATAACGCTGTTGAAAACGTTGTGCATGTGCGTGATCTCCACGCGACGATGCTCCATTCCTTGGGAATCGACCACAACCGTTTCTCAGTTGAGTATCAGGGGCTGGATACAAAACTGACAGGTGTTGAACCAGCGACACCGATTCAGGCTCTCTTTACCTGAGCATGAACAGTTACATGTAGCACAATGCAACGAAGACTTGTTGCATTGTGCTACGCGCGATTTTCACACAGTCTGCGCAAGAGTAAGAAAACATCTGCAAATAATGGTGTTTTTTCTAAATTCATTCTTTGGCACGCCGTCTGCGTTGGGGAAGGAGTATTGCCCAAGACTTCTACCCATAAGGTGTTCTCATGACTTCCGCTACCAGACAATACAGACGCCGTCTATCAACTCAACCAACCACACTTCACAACGAACAACTTGAACCGCGCCAGCTCATGGCAGCGGTTGCCGATGGTCATACTGAATGCCAGAGCGAGCACACCAGTGATATGTCTGTTCAATCTTTTACGGAGATGACCTCCAGAGTGTTCGGTGACTCAGGAGCCAGTGGACTCGGCGGAAAGGAGCAGTCAGCGAAGCCTGGAGTGAACATCGGAAAAATACCACTTGATGAGATGATGGATCATCTTGGAGATAGGGGAATACGCCCAGATTTTTCAGAACTCGTAAAAGGTGTGCAAAACCTTCTTGGTCGACCCGGTGCACGAGCAGGATTTCCAGGCATTGGTCAGACTGGTGAGCTTGACCCAAATGATATTTTTGGAGGCAATAGGGATAAAATTAGAGATCTGTTGGATAGTCGCGGCAGTAATGGTCTCTTCCGTCCAGGTGAACGCACGTATCAGGGAGACTCCCAGAGGGATTGGTCCGCTGCCGGCTCAATGATCCCGGGTGCATCTACCGCCGCAAGAAAGTTGCAGAGCCAGGCGTCCAATTTTTGTGCAACGGCAGCCGTTGTCTTTGGTACCGGTGCTAGAATGTCACGGGCCCCGGCCCCACACCCATACGTTAAAGGTGCTGGCTTTGCTTTGATGGCTGTTGGTGGCACCATAGGAGTGGTTGTTTGTGATGATGTATTCGATGTATTTGATGATCAAGATCAATCAGATTCAACAGATGATTCAACACCGGCGTCAACAGAGACGTCATCCGAAGATGATTCAACACCGGCGTCAACAGAGACGTCATCTAACTCAAGGGAAAGTTCTTCATCCGATCCTGCACCAGAATCAACAGAGTCCTCTCAGCCTGTACTAGTCTCGGAAGAACTGGATGAAAATGGAAACGTGGTGCACATGACTTTTGCTTTTCCTGAAGAACCAAGTGGTACAGGTGGAGACGATGGCCAACCGAATGAAGAAAATGGATGGGGAGGTGTTCCTGATGTGGTTATGGGTGATGGCAAACTTGAATTCAGAAAACCACGTGAAGGTGTCTACGACCTTACAAAAGCTGAAATGTTGAGTCGCTTAAAACCACGGGAGCGAGCCTTTAGTATCGATGCTGTGATAAATCCTGTTCCTGATGAAGTAGGTGCCGCATCCAACGTGAGTCACCAGATAAGCGAACAAGCAGGATTGACACCACCCATTCCAACAGATGGTACCTGGAATACATTTGGTGCAGGATCTGCCGTCAGTGAAAGAGCCGGATATACGCCACCAATTCCTGTTTGGAGTGCATTTGGAACTGACAAAGCGTAGTGAGATGCGCAGAATATTCACTCGATCAAGCCCGCCCTATCTGTTGGGGCGGGTTTTTTCTTGCCTTCGTTTACCTTACGAAGCGAAGCAAAAAGAGACTCAGGAAGACGTGCCAGGTATTGATTCTTGATGTCTATGAAAAAGATCTCCCCTGGCTCGCGGCCCGTGGAGCATACGTCCAATCCATGTATATCGAACAAACAGTTGGTAGGTCACAAGCAGAATCAATGTTGTACCCGTACAGATCATGCTGAGCTTTAGAAAGATTGGAAGCTTCCATGT
>PKCL01000082.1 GCA_002862165.1 Planctomycetaceae bacterium | reverse complement strand
AGATAACGTAATAAACCCTAAGAGCTTCTACCACGGTAGCAACACCAGAGTTCTACCAGCATGCCTTGTTGTATCTCTTACCCTTGGATTGCTCGCGCCAACAACGGCTCTCACTGCTGAACCAGCAGCAGCCGACCCGGTTGCTGCAGCAAACGCTCTTTCGCAGGCTTTTCGAAATGCAGCTGAGAAAGCTACCCCGAGCGTTGTCGTCGTCCGGAGCGAAACAAAAGCCCGGAATGTGACTTCAAATGGTGGCGGTCGAGATCGAGGGGAGAACCCATTTCGAGGCACTCCATTTGAAGACTTCTTTCGAGATGGTATGCCCGATGGATTTAATGTCCCAAACGGACGCGCGCCATCAAAATCCGGCGTTGGTTCCGGAGTGATTGTTGACGCTGCTGGTATTGTCCTTACTAACAATCACGTCGTCGAAGGGGCTGATGAGGTTACCATTGAGCTTTCTGATGGTCGTGAATTCAAAGCAGTTGATATCAAGACTGACCCAGATAGCGACCTTGCAGTGGTTCGACTTGGAGACGCCAAAGATCTTCCGACTGCCGCTCTGGGAAATTCTGATGAGCTTGCAATTGGTGATTGGGTCATTGCGATTGGTAATCCATTCGAACTCGAAACGACTGTGAGTGCAGGTATTATTTCAGCCAAGGGGCGAGAGCTTGGACGCATACGAAGAGCCAAGTTTCTGCAGACTGATGCTGCTATCAATCCTGGTAATTCAGGAGGACCACTTGTGAACCTGGCCGGAGAGGTTGTTGGGATCAACACAGCTATTGCTTCCAACAGTGGTGCGTACCAGGGTATTGGTTTTGCAATCCCAATGAACCAGGCACGTTGGGTGAGCGAACAACTCATCAGTCGTGGCAGTGTTGAGCGCGGTTATCTCGGCGTTTCAATTGCACAGCTATCCTCGGACATGGCCACAAAACTTGGTTCACCAGGTCAAAAAGGTGTTCTTGTGACCGAGGTTATGCCAAACACTCCAGCTGCCGCTGCTGGAATGCAAGATCTTGATGTTGTGACATCTTTTGATGGAACACCTGTTGATAGTCCACGGAGTCTCCAAGAAGTCGTAGAACGATCTTCTATTGGGAAATCTCACGATGTTGTTGTTCTCCGTGAAGGGGAAGAAGTGACTGTAAAAGTACAGGTAAAATCTTTACCCGAACAATTTGGAATGCAGCAACGAGGACGAGGAATTGCGCCCGGCGGCGAGGAAACATTTTATTCCAAAAGTTTTGGGATAGAAGTACAAGACAAGAGCTCTGTTGCACAGGACTCTTACGAAGGCTTTGAAGGCGTGCTTGTCGACCGTGTTGACCCCGACGGTCTTGCCGCTGAAGGTGGGCTCGTACCAGGAGTATTAATCCGAAAAGTTGGGAAGACCCCGGTGTCCTCAATTGACGAGTTTGAGGCTGCGATCAACGGAGAAACACCGGAGGGCGGCATTGTCCTGCAGATACGCACCCCACGCGGAAATGCCGTAATACTCTTGAAAAAAGAAGTCTGAGCCGAAAGGCTATAGCATAGAGAAATCTTTGAGGGTGGCCCTGGCCGGCAAGCCGGGGCCACCTGCATTTATAAAGGAGACAAAAGTATGGCCACGCTTGGTGTCAATATTGACCATGTTGCCACAATTCGTGAGGCACGAAAAACGATTGAGCCTGATCCTGTGTGGGCAGCAGCTGCAGCAGAACTCGGCGGCGCTGATGCAATTACAATCCACTTGCGGGAAGATCGACGACACATTCAAGACCGAGATCTTGAGGTGCTCAGAAAAACTGTTCAGGTCAAGTTGAACCTCGAATTGGCAATGAACCCTCTTATGGTAGAAATTGCTTGTCGTGTCGCTCCTGACCAAGTCACACTCGTTCCTGAAAATCGTGAAGAGGTAACGACAGAGGGTGGACTTGACGTTGTTCGCTACAAAAAAGAATTAACTGCAACAGTGAGCAAGCTACACGACGCAGGGATTACTGTCTCGTTGTTTATTGATCCAGAACCTGCGCAAATTGAGACTGCTGCATCACTCTTGGTACCGGCAGTTGAACTGCACACAGGCGCCTACGCCAATGCAGCAAAAGATTCTGATCACGAACTCCAAGTCCTCGCAGAGGCAGCAACATTTGTCCACCAGGCGGGCCTCATTCTCAATGCAGGGCACGGCCTTACGTATCGAAACGTCACCCCCATTGCAGAAATTCAAGGGATGGAAGAACTGAATATTGGGCACTCAATCGTCGCACGAGCAGTATTTGTTGGAATGGCAGAAGCCGTTCGTGAAATGAAAGACCTCATTCCACGATAGTCATGCTGGCATCGCGGAAGTCGTCCGCTTCGAAGCCGATCATGAGTCACCCAGTGTTATCGTAGCCGTATATGAGTCGCTTCAGGACGGTTACACCGAATGTAGTGGCTCAGCGATCGGCTTCTTGCTTCGACAAAAAATCGAATCAATAGTTGGGCTGTGCCGGTTTTCCTCCGTTTCACCCTGAGCTATTTTTTACCATGCGTACACTCATCATCCTCACCCTCTTGTCTGTAGGGAGCAGTAGCGTTCCTGCAATTGCTCAAACTGGTTTTGATCCACGAATCGTTGTGTTCGGAGACGAACGAGAAAAGATCGAAAACACTCCTATTGGGCAGCGACCGAATCGACCACTACATTTTTACGGCAATACCGT
>PKCL01000355.1 GCA_002862165.1 Planctomycetaceae bacterium | reverse complement strand
ATTGTCGCGACCTGCGACTGTCCTGCTAAATCAGCAAGCGGTGCTGCACGTAGAAAAATATCATTGATCGCAAGATACAGCAGCGTGGTGAGAAACGTGCCTAATACAAGAGCACGTGGTACGGTTCTTCGACCTACCCGAGCTTCAGATGCAACATAAATCGCCTCATTGAATCCTGTGTAACTAAACATGACCCAGACGACTGCCATTGCGAATCCATCAATGGTCGTGCCAGTTGACACATCTTGAATGGATCGTTCTGGAACTGCTGATGGCCAACCGACAACCGAATATCCAAAGATAATGAGACAGATAAGAGTCAGTATCTTTAGTAAAACGATACTGGTATTAAGACGTGCAGCCACCCTCCCCGCTTCAACATGAATCAGACAGCAAATGATAAGGACAGCTGTTGCCAATGTCTGGCTTGGCATCCATGCGGGCCACGAAAGAATACCCTTGGCATACTCCTGACAGGTCATTGCTGCGAAGGCCATGCCTCCACTAAATCCTGCTGTGAGTGAAACAATCCCAGCAAGAAATCCACAAAACGGATGGAGTGAACGTGAAAGGTAAAGATATTCTCCGCCAGACTTTGGCAGCCGACGTGCAAGACCTCCATAGGCTACCGCACCACACAGAGCAACCAATCCACCAACAAGCCAGGCAGCCATGACCAGAGTGCGTGAGCCAAGTGATTCAACCGCAAAGCCTGATGTGACAAATACACCTGAGCCAATCATGCCTGTCATGACTAAGGCTGTTAATGTCGTGAGACCAAAACCATCCGACGATACTCTTTGAGTCATTGAGCAACACAAGCTACTTTGAGGCGACAAGGAACTCTTCATCACGTTTTTCAATTGATTTACGCTAAGTGTTCTACAAAAAGAAAGTGTTCAAAGATGGCATGAAACGTAACAAAACTGTCGATTTTTCTAACATTTCCTTAGGCCTCAGAAGTCTTCGTGCTAAACTTCTTGCATGTACCGCATATTTTTTCTAAGTTTTTTATTATTGCTTGGGGGTTGCTCTGAACAAACTGATTCTGACCAGAACAAAATAATGAGTGAGCAAGAGCATTCTCATTATCACGTTCATAGCTCAGATATTGAACATGGGCATCAACACAACAACTTTCAGCTGGGAGGACATAAACATGGACACCACGGGCATGAATAATACATCTCGCCTGAGACAAGGCTTTACGCTTATCGAACTTTTGGTCGTCATTGCCATCATTGGTATTCTTGTCGGTCTTTTATTACCAGCTGTCCAACAAGCCCGTGAATCGGCGAGACTGCTTCATTGTAAAAACAGTCTCAAACAATTCGGTGTCGCAATGCACAATTACGAAACGGCGCGAAAGCACCTACCGACGGGCTACGAATATAAATACTCAACAATTGGGAATACTCGTGGGTACTCGTGGGGAACACTACTGCTTCCTCTTCTTGAAGAAACAGCAACATTTGATCGCATTGACTTTTCAAAGCCACTTCACGATATGGCAAACGTAGTACCGCGGGAAAAACATCTCTCTGTTTTTCTTTGCCCAACCGATACGGTGTCCTCTGATGGATATGTTGAAATGGGATCAGAACGATATGCAATGGCAAGCTACGCTGGAAACTTTGGCCCTCCTGATCTAGATGCTGTACAGGAGCAAAGAAAAGGCGTCTTCAGTCGTAACAGTGCAACAAAGCTTGCTGAAATTACCGACGGACTTTCAACGACGCTTATGCTTGGAGAAAGACAGAATGGTCCTTTTCGGGCAGCCGCGAATAATGGAAACCATTTCGAATATGAAACTGCTTGGAGTGGTGCTATTCGTGACCAGGATGACCCAAGTGATGACCACGGCCACATGGTACTGTTTCAGACTGGTCACACTCCAAATCACCCGGCGAGTGACGACCGTGATATTTCAGCATCTCATTCTGGACTTGCGGTATTCCTCATGTGTGACGGATCAGTCACAGCGCTTTCAGATTCGATTGATACCGAAGTCTATGGAGCATATGGAACGCGTGCAGGTGGAGAAGTTGCAGCTTATTGAGATACCGCATCAACTTTTAAAAACTGATCGGAGAAATTCACTGTGGCGAATGACTCACCGTGGCGGCGCCTGTTTTTTTCCCACTTCTTCATTGCAACCATGACAATAACGTGTGTCGTTCGGGCAGCAGACAACGAACTGCCGACAATTGGAAGCGTTGAGAGATTAGATTCGGCCATTGATGGACTTATTGCATCTCATGCAAAAATTGAAGTACTTGCCATGGGTTTTGCGTGGTCTGAAGGCCCTGTTTGGGTTTCACATGGCGATGAGGGCCTTCCTGCTCAATCTTTGTTATTTAGTGACATTCCAAACAACCGTATTCATTGCTGGAATCAAAAATCTGGACTTTCTATCTTTCTTGAACCGGCTGGATTTACTGGCCCAGCGAGTTATGGAAGAGAACGAGGTAGCAATGGCCTCGCTCTCGATATAGCAGGAAGACTTCTCTGCTGCGAGCATGGCGACAGAAGGATTAGTGTGCTCGAAAAAAATGGTGGAAAAAGAACACGTGCTGATGCATGGAATGGAAAACGTTTTAACAGCCCAAACGACTTAGCTGTCCATACATCTGGAGCCATTTATTTCACCGACCCACCATACGGACTTCCTGATGGTTTTGATGATGCACGAAGGGAAAT
>PKCL01000275.1 GCA_002862165.1 Planctomycetaceae bacterium | reverse complement strand
TAACCAGTCGGATACCCACCACTGTATGGCATTACTGAAACCATCCCAAAAGGAAGACAAGCCCCCGGGTGAGTGTTTCCAATCTGTGGCTTTGGCCAAAACCATGTTGCCGCCACTCCAGTTCGTGCTGGAAGGTCTACTGGCTCTGTACCAATAAAAGGATCGACTAAATCAATGAGGTCGCTTTGTGTCGATCGCTGCGCTCCTAAATCCTTTTCTTTTTGTACCATTGAGCGTTCCGCCGTTCGCTCTCTTTCCATTTCAAAAAGTGTCGTCATGCTACCGCTTGAACAGAAGTTTCAGTGAGAAGATTTTTCAAGATTTTCTCGCGATCAAAACGGCAGGCGTAATTTCTGGCCTGTTGGCTCAAATGAGCCCGGAAATGGTCCGGCATGCTCGCCACTTTATTGAGACACGCCACAAGGTCAGCAACGTCGCCTGCTTTGTGGTACAAGCAATGATCACCCGTTGCCTCAGGGATTCCACCCGTACGGGTTGTAATCACGGGACCTATCCCACCTGATAACATAGCCTCGACAATAGCAATTCCAAATGTCTCTGTGAATTCGACGCGAGGTTTACTCGGGAGACAATACGCATGACACCCCGACATTAATGCAAGTTTATCGAGATCACTGATATCATTGAAAAAAAGGATTGAGGTGTCACTATTTGCAACCTTATGAAAAAATGATTCGTCGGGACCTGAACCACAGATCACCAGTGGTAGCCGACGGTACAACTTGCTTTCCCGGTACGCATAAATGAGATCTTCGACCCCCTTCGCTTTCGTAAGTCGACTCAAAAATAAAATATAGCCATCACGAACAAGGCCACGGCGAGACAGAATTGCCGCCTGTTCAGACTCACTGATTGTCGGTGACAAATATGCTGACGTATCAATTGCCGGATAACTGATACGCACTCGCTCAGAAAGTTGCTGTACAAAGTTTGTACCAAGGGCTTCATCCACCTTTGCACCAGAAGCAACAATGAGTTCTCGAGTAAAAGCACTTACAGCGACCGGCTGATCATGATCAAGATAGTTCTGCATCACGAGGGCTGCTGCTCCTGACTGACCGGTTGCCAATGCATTTGACACCACGTTTGTGATATCAGATCCAACAGCCTCTCCGATAGTTACAGGAGCATCAGCAATTCTACTGCGGCACGCAGAGGCCACTGCCTGCATCACCATCTGTCCATGAGGCACCAGGTACAGATCCATAACCGCGGTCTTTCCTGATAGGCGTGACAGCAGATTGATCACATGCCCTGAAATAGCAGCGCTAAGCCGCCCGTCTAGAACTTTGTAATCGCCAACCGGAGCCGGGCGATCTACCGTAATTCCGGCTGAGTACGCCCCAACAGAATGTTCTGGTTTAAGGGGAAGGCCAGAAGAAGCCAGGACGTCAAGCGGATAGCTCACAATATGCACGTTTTGAATCCCAAGCCGTAATGCAGCCTCTGCAAGATTTCGAGTCTCAGTGGAATGACCACAGATAATCGGATCCGCTCGTGATAAAATAATGAGATTATCTACAGATAGCTGATTATTTGAATCGAGCGTCTGTTTCGTTTGATCGAAAATACTCATCAGTTTGCCTCGCTTTCTTTCCGCGCACATATCGTCCCTGAAATTTTTGAGAGCAAATACTGCGCCAAAGAGAACTCAGCCGAGGGCATCAGCGAGAGAAACGCGTGTTTCCTGCACAATTACAGATCGCCTTGGTTCGATCGAGAATCGCCAGACCAGCACATTATCCCAGTTCATTGGCACCGACTGCCTTGAAAAAGGGCAGTCGGTGCCACGACCGAGAGAGTTGGTGGTTTTCACAACCTCAGTGTTTAGTTTTGAGGAGGTTGCTTACGGCTATCCATATTACTGGCAATCACGATACCTATAGCCTCGACCCAGCTCGGCACATCACGAACACTGTCGAGCCCGCTTTCAGATAGCACGTCCTCATCAGTTGCATCGCGACGATCAACAGGCGCCATGTCATCTTCCGTACCAAGGAATTCAAGACCTTCTTCATCATCTTCACGCTGAGAACCAACACGAGAAAAAGTCTCACGGCGACGACTCTCACCATCCTCTCCACGGCTTACTTCTCGTCTACGGCCACTGCCACGTGTTGATTGTCGTTGGCTGCTTGTGCCTTCAGATCTCGACGATCTGCGTGCTGGGCGATCTTCACCACGTGGTTCCTGCGAATCATCATCTGATGTTCGTCGACGCCGCCGACGGCGGCGCGGCTCACCGTCGGAATCTTCACTTCTGCGGGTGTCTCGCTGTGTATGCGTTCCCTCATCGTCTCGCGAAATATCTCTGGATTCACTTGAGGCTTCACCGTGTTCATCTTGTTGTGTACGGCTTTCGTCACGCTCTGACTCTACGCCATCTCGTGTTCGTCGACCACGTCCACGGCGACGACGACGGCGACGAGGTGGACGGTCATCATCCGATGCCTCCCGACGATCATCACGGCCATCAGCATTTGGTTCTCTCTCGTTACTCTCAGTATCAGCATTCAAGACTTGCCCGAAATCACCGTCCTGCGCATTCTGTGGTTGACCCTCTGAAGCTGACTCTGAGGACGACGACCCTTGCCTCTCATGTCGTTCCCCGTCCAAATTCCGACCGTAGCCAGGAAGATCTTCACTGTCCTCAACACGGGCTTCAACACGACCTTCTTCCT
>PKCL01000457.1 GCA_002862165.1 Planctomycetaceae bacterium | reverse complement strand
GGCATGGGTGGTGGCGGCATGGGCGGTGGCATGGGTGGCGGTGGTATGGGCGGTGGCATGTTTTCAGTTCCACCAGAAAAAACAAAAGTCGTGAAAGTAGCCACAGTCTGTTTGGAGTATGGCAAACGTGAACCCTCGCCTCGGATTCCTTATCAATTGGCGGCTCTCGAGACATTTTCAGAAGACCCTGCTCTTGCGGTACTACTCGAAGCGTTTGGTCGGGGTGAGATTCCACTGAAGGTTGCGCAGGCAGCTGCATGGAATATCTCAAGTGGCTTGTCCTGGCAGCAACTTGCCGCTGAAATGATCGATCACGCGGGCGGTGTTCCTGACCAACGATATTTTAGCAATGCGGAACTTTTTGCTGCGCAGCAGGTTGTCAATAGGGTTCACAAGCTGGTGCTTGGTATGGATCAAACTTCAAAATATCATTCCTCTGGTGAACGCTGAACAGCACCAGAAGCTTGCCTTTCAAGTGATATTTCTTGCGAAAAGCACGACGTCATCCCTACATATACGGGAGGCAGATCGCGTGCTCATGGTAGAAATTGCCTGTGAACACTGCTTGCCCCTCAACAAACAGGTAGTTTTGGGTTACAAGTGTAATTGAAAAGGGGTTACTCAGAACACTCTGGATCCGTCAAAAGATCATTGCTGACAATTACATGGAGATGTGGCTGATATGGAAAAGCAGGTAGAAACTCAGGTGTTACAGTCAACGGAAGTTGTCGTAGAGGCTCGGAATCTCTCGAAGACGTATCGCGACTTCTGGGGGCGAAGTAAGAAAGTGGCACTGAAGCCGCTTGATCTTGAGATTCGCCAGGGTGAAATTTTTGGCTTGCTTGGACCGAATGGTTCGGGAAAGACAACTACGATGAAACTTTTGCTCGGTCTTATCTTTCCCACGTCTGGAGAGGCAGTTGTTTTTGGTAAAGATGCAACAGACGTTTCAAAGAACGACCGTATCGGATACCTTCCTGAAGAATCCTATCTCTATAAATTTCTTGACGCTGAAGAGACTTTGGACTTCTATGGTCGGCTGTTCGATATGCCACCAGATGAACGAAAACGTCGAGCAGACGCCCTCATCGAAATGGTCGGTCTTGGGCGTGATAAGAAAAGACAATTGCGTGAGTATTCAAAAGGTATGACTCGTCGCATTGGCGTTGCTCAAGCACTTATCAATGACCCAGAACTCGTTCTCCTCGATGAGCCAACAAGTGGGTTAGACCCGATTGGTACGCGTGAAATGAAAGATCTGATCATTGATCTAAAGGAACGCGGGAAAACAGTCATTATGTGCTCACATCTTCTAGCAGATGTTGAGGATGTATGTGACCGTATCGCTGTTCTGCATCAGGGGGAACTCAAAGAACTCGGTCGTGTTGATGAGCTGCTTCGAGTCACTGATATCACTCAAATTAGATCAACCGGTCTTCCGGTTGAGGCTCACGATGAAATACGGGCTGTTATCGAGCGTCATGGTGGAACTGGGATTGAGATTGGTAGTCCGACGACAACACTCGAGGATTTATTCCTAGAGATAGTTCAGGATACTGAGGCGAGGCCGGGTCGGAGGGCACAAAAGGATGGACAGCCTGAGGAGGTAGGTCCTCACTCATAGTTATGAGTACGCATGTTGGAGTCGTTCTGAAAACAAGCAGGGTCTCCGTGTAACAGAGAATAATCTTTGAATAACTTTTTACCTGATTTACAAACGAGCGATAAAATCGATGGTTCTTGAACAGGAAATACCGGCATTTGTGACTTGGTTTGGTCCCGCGCTTGCATCGTACGTGCTGGTTGCTTTTTTAGTAGCGGTCTTTGCAGCTCTGTTGGCGTGGGTCTCACTCTCTGCCGTTTCCGGGCCACTGGCGGCTGGAGATCGGGTGTATCGTGGGGTGTTGGCCGGTATCGCAGATCTCCTTGGTATGTCGACTCGACGTGTCTGGGCTCTAGCGAGACTTGCAATCCAAGAGTCACTCCGGCGGAACGTACTCATTGTCTTAGGTCTTTTCGCAGTCATCGTCTTGTTTGCGGGATGGTTTTTAGATCCGCAAAGTGTAAATCCGGGAAAGCTTTATCTAGGTTTTATCCTCTCAGCGACAAATTTGTTGGTCTGTCTTGTGGTACTCGTGCTCTCTGTTTTTAGTCTTCCTGCTGATGTCAAGGCGAAGGCGATTCAGACAGTGACAACGAAGCCTGTCCGTACAGGCGAAATAGTATTTGGGAGAATTCTGGGATTCTCTATTGTCGGAACAGTACTTCTTGTAATCATGGGAGGCGTCGGGTGGGCGTTTGTGGTCAGAAGTGTTAGTCATCGCCATCAACTATCTGGAGCAGACCTCTTTGAGAATCAGCGTGAAGATGGTCGTGCAACGGGCTTGGACGGCCGTTCCAGCTTGAGTCGTGGACATCGTCATCGTGTGGAACTCGATGCCGATGGCAATGGTGCGACAGATACAACTCAAGGCCATAGGCACGTCATCCGACAGATAAATGGAGTTGGAGAAACTGCTCGGTATGAAGTTGGTCCCGTTGAAGGGATGCTTGAAGCCCGGAGGCCCTTGCGGGGCACTTTACGGTTCCTTGACCGCGAAGGACGCCCGAGTGATAAGGGAATAAGCGTTGGAGCAGAATGGTCCTACCGTCAATATATTGAGGGTGGATCTCTTGCAGCAGCAATTTGGACATTTGATGGGATT
>PKCL01000206.1 GCA_002862165.1 Planctomycetaceae bacterium | reverse complement strand
ATGGTGACACCTACTTTGATCCAGCAATAGATACGAAAGAAATATTACTCACTGGATTTAGTGGTCTCGACCATGACCACAGTCTTCATAGTGTGACTGTTGGACCAGACGGTTATTGGTACTTTAATACAGGAAATGGTGGACCTCATACGGTCACAGATAAATCCGGATGGACCCTGCGTGCTGGAAGTTCATACGCTGGTGGCACCCCTCACCTCAAGGAAAATTTCCCAGGTCGGAAAAGTGACGACGGACGAGTGTGGGTTGGCGGAGTTGCAATGCGAGTACGACCCGATGGCACGGGGCTTGAGCCAATTGGGCATAATTTTCGAAATGTCTACGAAGAATCCTTATCTTCCTTTGGTGATGTTTTCCACGCAGACAACGATGATCCGCCTGCTTGTAGAACCACTTGGCTCATGGAATACGGTAACGCTGGATTTTCTTCAGCAGATGGGTCCCGAAAATGGAAATTAGATCAAAGACCCGGACAACCAACTCGAATTGCTGAATGGCGGCAGGAAGACCCCGGCACAATTCCAGCTGGTGATGTCTATGGCTTCGGAGCTCCTACCGGCATTGTCTTTGGTGAGAATGGATGTTTTGATGAGCTCTATCCAGACGGACTTCTTCTAGTCTGTGAATCTGCGCGGGGAGAAGTCTTTCAATATTCACCAAAACCACAAGGAGCAGGCTTCTCCTTAGAGCGTTCTGTGCTTATGAAGCTACGTTCTGGCAGCGTACATTCTGGCATGTTCAGACCTTCTGATGTGGCTGTTGGTCCAGACGGTGCCATCTACATAAGCGACTGGTATGATCCCGGAGTTGGTGGTCACAGAATGCAGGATCCTAAAGGAAGTGGATCTGTGTATCGGGTAGCACCGAAAAATTTTACTCCAAGCATCGAAAAACTCGACCTTTCGACTGTTGCCGGAAAAATTCGTGCGTTAAAAAGTCCGGCTGTCCACGTCCGATCACTTGGGTTTAACGCTTTACGAGACATGGGGGAAGAAGCTGGACCGGAAATTGTTGCAGCATCACGATCTCATCAGCCATTCTTCATAGCTCGCGCAACATGGCTCTTACCACACTGTGGACGAGAAGGTATCGATCGACTTACTGAATTACTGGATCATAAAAACCCACAGATACGAGTCGTTGCTCTTCGATCTTTACGTCGCGCGACTGCTCAGTCAGATGCTTCAGATAGTGTTCGGAATCTCTGGCTAAAGGCCCAACAAGGGGCATGCGGTGATTCCTCTGCAGCAGTTCGACGAGAGGCTGCAATTTCTCTTCGTGACACACCTTTTCAGGAGTGTCACAAGCTCCTTAATGAAATTGCTGATCATTTTGATGGCTGGGATCGCTGGTATTTGGAAGCCCTTGGAATAGCATGTGAAGGAAAAGAGCAGGAATCATTTGATTTATTTGTAGACAACTCAGAAGACCCACTCTTATGGGACAAACGTTTAGCCGGGATCGCCTGGCGATTGCATCCTGACTCAGCGATTGAACAACTCAAAACACGAGCAGTAGAGATAACGTTACCGCTCGCGGATCGCAAAAAAATGGTTGATGCCATCGCGTTTAATTCAAACACGCAGGCTGCTGCTGCGATGCTTGAAATCGCTCAGCATGGGCCACCAGATATTCGTGACTACGCAGCTTGGTGGGGACAACACCGTCTCAAAAATGACTGGAAGAACGTTCAGCTAAGTGACGTATTCCCAGAGCCACCGCCAATAAGAAAACCTCTTCCAAATACTCGACTCGATACATCTTTCACTCCTCCGGGTGATCCCATCTACAAAAGCGCTCATGGCAAGGCATCAATTGATCTTGATATCCGTGGTGCTAAACGAATCTATCTGGTTGCCGACTCAACCAACGCCAAATCGAGTGACGCTTTTTGGATTGCTCCTGTTTTAACAAACGCAGAATCGAATGTAGACCTGACAAAAATCCCTTGGACAATGGCTTTTTCTGGTGGGACACCGAGTGGGCCCCCACCGGCTCCAAACAAGGCCTCGTCAGCACGTCGGAAAAAACCACCACGACCGCCACTCACCGTTTCACCTGCATTGACGAAATTGGGTAATGGTCAGCCCGCCATTCGGGTAACCGGACGTTCTGTTATTGCGTACGACGTGAGCACTTTGAAGCCACTTCGGCTACAGGTCACTGCGTCAGAGGAGACAGCTGTCAAAAGCCAGATATTTTTTTCAATATTTGTTGATACATCCAATACCGCAAAGGACATTCTGCCGGCACATGCTCTGACAGACGTCCTCGGAAATGCATCGCTCGGCAGAGCCATATTCCATTCGAACCATATTGGGTGTGCCAAATGTCACATCATCAATGGCTACGGTGGTGAAATAGGTCCTGATCTCAGTCAGATCGCTCGCAAGCATTCAGCGATTGCACTGCATGAGGATATTCTAAAACCACATGCAGCAATAGCTGCTGGGTTTGAAACAATGACCGTACTTACAAACAAAGGCACTGCGATTAGTGGGCTTCAAGTGTCTGCTGGAGACCCCATTGTGCTCAAAGATGCTTCGGGGGCAGTTCACAGCATTACTCGCAAAAATACTGACACAATTTTTCCTTCCAAAAATTCTCTTATGCCAGAACTGGCTAACGTACTCACTACCGAAGAACTATCTTCTCTTATTCAATTTCTTCAATCAGCAGCGAATCAACAA
>PKCL01000207.1 GCA_002862165.1 Planctomycetaceae bacterium | reverse complement strand
TCACGAAACTACACCTACCCTTCATTTCACCGAGAAAACATTGTCAAGAAGTTTTTGAGGGTTGTCGATAACGAATCCCAAGGATGCAGGTGACCGACACATTCGCTCTAATGGTTTTAAATATGATTGAGTGAACGGTCGATGTATCCGGCAGTCTTGACCTCATCGTTAACTTTTCAATAGCGTTGTTTAATGTGGCGCCGTAGCCAAGTGGCTAAGGCAGCGGATTGCAAATCCGCCATCGTCGGTTCGACTCCGACCGGCGCCTCTTTTTCTTCTCGTGTGGGAACGCGTTTCCCTGTAACATTTTCGCGAGGGAATGGGGAAATGGTTTCATCACGCTCTGACGCGCCGAAAGTGCCAAAACGCACTGTCATGATCGTTGAGGTCGCTGGCAAAAGCCAGGAATCTCTTCAACGATTTTTCAATGATCGTGGGTACCGAGCTCTCATCACTCAAGACCCCGAGCGAGCCTTGATGCGATTTAAAACATGGCCTCGGCCAGATCTGTTGATTGTGAGTGCGCAGATCATGCAAGAGCCCGCGATGAACCTCTTCAATTCATTTTCCAAGGACAGGTATTTAGCACGAGTCCCCGTGCTTATGATCGGGAGCAGAAAACGAAAGCAATGGTTCGTTGATGGGGCTCAAACAGATGATCTACGAAAGGTCCTGTTGATGCCCTTTAAGGCCGACACACTCATTTCTCTTGTAGATGCTTTAATCAATCATTCCGCGTCAGTCGAAGATTCATGAGAAGTACGCCTAGATGGCGTATGTCAAATACGCACACTCAGGGAATAAAATCTCAGGGGATGTCAGCCTGCTTCAATTCAGAATACACTGACTCCAGTCAGGATCAGAGATGATTGTAAGAACTTGCCTGAACTGAAGAAGGGCTTGTATTCCGTGAATGCGAGGTGAGGAAATCGATGGCTTGCTCGATGTCAATGAGCAAAAGATCGGCCATCTCTCTCGTGAAACCACGTTTTACAAGAATACGTTGGAATGCTTTGTGCGCCAGATCGCCGGTAAACGGGTAGGCGGGCACCTGCCAGCCTCGCATACGAAGTCGGTCCGCCAGTTCGTAAAGTGTGAAACCATGCTCAGTGTTTTCCGCCTGGGTCCAGACTACCGCCGGGATTCCCTTGTCTGGCGAGCCGTCGTGAATTATTTCGAAGCCATCGACAGTTCCAATCTTTTGGGCACAGTACCCCGCAATTTCGTGCGAACTGCCGTGGATGGCTGTGTAGCCAGCTTTGCCGAAACGGATGAAGTCAAAGTACTGAGCGATTACTTGTCCTGCGGGACGCGAGAAATTGATCTGGAATGTAGGCATGTCACCGCCCAAATAACTAACATGAAAAATGAGTTCATCGGGCAGGTCCGCGGGCTCCCTGAACAACACCCAGCCAATCCCGAGAGGCGCTAGGCCAAACTTATGTCCAGATGCATTAATTGACTTCACGCGTTCAAGCCGAAAATCCCATGGCTCGTGGTCTGGGGCAGTGAATGGCGCTAAAAACCCACCGCTTGCCCCGTCCACATGAATAGGAATATTGATTCCAGTACGGTTTTCAAAGTCATCCAAGGCACGACTTATGCCAGCTACGTCTTCATACAAACCGTGGTATGTCACGCCCATTGTTGGCACGACGAAAATAGTATTTTCATCGACTTGTTTGAGCATGGCATCCGGTGTCATACAGAGTTCGCCGGGTGACATTTCAATTTCGCGTAGTTCGATGTCCCAGTAGCGAGCAAATTTCTTCCAGCATATCTGAACACTACCACAGACCATGTTTGGCCGGTCGGTTGGCTTGCCAGCGGCTTCTTGACGAGATCTCCATCGCCATTTCGCAGCCATGCCTCCAAGCATAGAAGCTTCGCTTGATCCGATTGCAGAACATCCAATAGGTTTGCCTGGTGCGTTCCAAAGGTCTGCCAAGAGATTGACACATCGTTGCTCTATTTCGGCGGTCTGGGGATATTCGTCTTTGTCAATCAAGTTCTTGTCGATTGCCAAGTCCATCAGTTTGTGGACCTCGGGGCTCTCCCACGTTTGGCAGAATGTTGCGAGATTCTGTTTGCTGTTGCCGTCGAGTAGTAATTCTTGACACAGGATTTGGTAAACGGTGTCGGCGTCGCTTGTTTCATCAGGAAAACGAGTGCTTGGTAGTGGGCGAGTCAGAAGCGAAATGATCTTAGCGTCGAAGCCTAAGCCCGATGTGTTATCGGCAGATTGTTTTGCAGCCATTTCGATTCGTCCTTGGTGAAACTTTTCAGGTGTTCGTATGTACGAGGAAACGTATCGATATACTACTCAATGTCCGCAGTTGCGTTCTTGGTTTTTGTAACTCCGGTGTGCCTGATTTATTCGGTAGACACCCGTAAAACTGGTAACCCAACCAATGGAATGAAAGGGGGAGGCGACAGCGTTACCACTTTTACCGAATTAGAAGCCATCAGAAATGAATGCAGGTGGACGATTCAGCTTTGAATTTCTCACAAACAAAGGGTTTTTTTGTCGCCGCTTGACCCAGACGCCGTTGCCGACTATTTTTCCGGGTCTGGAAAAATCTTTAATTGCTTTGACGGATACGTCGGTAAATAAACTTTTTCGGTAAAAACGGCACTGATGAGGCTTTAAACCCGGAGTGTCGTGGCAATTAATGTGTTCAGTCTGCTTTTTGCAAACTTTCTTCACATGAAG